>NZ_JBNKPP010000224.1:0-27363 GCF_050295395.1 Agarivorans sp. | reverse complement strand
CCTTTTTCAGCTTTAGGGGCTTTGGGGGCAAGCCATTAAGCTAATCATTGCCAGCGAGTCCTTATTTTTACAGTATCGTTACTAGGTTATACCCAACCTCTCATATTGCCGCTACTCGCCTAAGGGGAAGACGCTGAGAGGCCAATTTAGTCCTTACTCTACCAACATTACGGCTGGCGCGGTGTTGGCAATATATAAGTTGGATTGAGCGCTTAACTTTGCTTGTTTTTTGGCAAAGCTGGCTTGCTCGCTAAGCGCTTCAATACTTAAGCCGCAGTTGGCTGTCCAAGGGGTTACTCCCACCGCTAAGCCACATAGGGGAAAGCGCCGTTGCTGGCCATCTCTATCTTTGGCAATGATGCCTCCAGCGTCGAGATCCTTTTGTCGGTACAGCGCTTCTCGTTTCACATCAAACTGTTTTAATAGGTTTAAAATGGCTTGCTGCCAACCGGTTTGGGTAAAAATTACAATGAAATCGTCGCCGCCAAGATGGCCGATAAAGTGGGCGTATTTAGTGAGCTGTAGTTTTATCAGTTCGGCAACCAGCTTAATCATTTGGTCGCCTCGCTCGTAGCCACAAATGTCATTAAAGGGCTTAAAGTTGTTCAGGTCAAAGTAGGCGAGGCTGAAGTCTTGGTGATTGTTTATTAGCTGATTTAAGCAGCGTTGCAGCGGCACGTTACCGGGTAAAGCGGTGAGGGGATTGGCGTAACGGGCCAGCTGTAGTTTGTAGTTGGCCAGTTTGCGCATTACTTCTACGGCTAAACCTACGCCGTAATATTGATTGTTTTGGGTAACGATGAAGGCGGCATCTAAACCACTGGCGGTGTGTTGGCTTAAGCGCCGTCCTATTTCTGTTAGGCTGGTATGAATATCCACAATTAGCGGATTGCGATCCATTAAATCGGCCGCAGTTTTACGCTGATTTAATGAGTGGCCATAGGGCCCAGAAAACCTCGCTAGTAGTTCTTCGCGCTTTAACAGGCCTAATACCCGTTGATTGTGGTCTACCACCGGCAATGAGCTAAGGCTTTTGTCTTCTAGCATTTTATCTAACAGCGCCTTGGAAGATAAATCAGGTGCTACGCTGGCCTGCGGCGTGGCTAAAGATAGCGCCGAATAGGGTTCGGGATTAAGCGATACACTAGGTGTGGCTTGTTGCTGTTGCGGCTGCACGGCAGGGCGGGCTATGTGGTAGCCCTGCAAATAGGGTACGCCTAAATTTAGCAGTAGTTGGTATTGCTCGGCGGTTTCTATGTTTTCGGCTATTACTCGGCTGCCAATATTTTCAGCTAGTTCTAGTATGGCGGTTAGCGCCGAGCTGATTTTATGCTCCACTAACAATTGCTCACAGAAGTAGCGGTCTAGTTTGAGGTATTCCGGGGCAATTTGTAGCCAGTTTTTTATGCCGGCATAACCCGCTCCAAAATCATCTAAGGCAAAGCGAATATTGAGTTTACGGCAGGCGCTTAGGCAGTTGGCAAGTATCGAGTCATACTCAATGGGTTGGTGTTCGGTTAGTTCTATCACAAGCTTGGCGTTTTTAGGGATAAGCCGTTTAAACAGAATTTCACCGTATTTTTGAAAGGCGTAGACGAGGGTGTCGGGAGAAAAGTTTATAAATAGCTGGCCGCTTAGTCCTTGCTCGCTGAAGCGAGCCGAGGCGAGTTGGGCGCAAATTAGTTCTAACTCGAGTTGTTGATTTTGTTGGCGAGCGTATTCAAATAGCGTTAGCGGTGAATGAAAGTAGCTGCCAGCAGGCCCGCGAGACAACGCCTCATAGCCAAGTACACAGTAATTGTTATGATCCCAAATGGTTTGGAAAGCGGTACAGATATTTTGTTGTTTGAGAATATCATCGTACTCTCGTTGCAACTGTTCTTGCATAATCCCTATGCCATAAGTTTGTTCAGACTGTTAGGTGTAGCAGGGGAATTTGAACAAAAGGTGACAGTTTGATGACGCTATTATTACGCTTGGCGCGATTATGTTCTAAGTTAAGTTATTTTTAGTTTTTTATACTCATATGTGATTTTTGCTAATGAAAAACAATCTAGCCATTCGCTCATACAGTCTAATGAAGCAGGGGCATAGCCATGCTTTTCATCAGTTGGTGTTACCACTTAAAGGCGGCTTGAATATTGAGGTGGGGCGGTTTCATGGGAAGATCCGGCCGGGTCAGTGTGTGGTGGTAAAAGCTGGCGAGTTTCATTATTTTACTGCGCAAACTGAAGCTAGGTTTGTGGTTGCCGATTTACAGCAGCTCCCGAGTAACTTAAGCGAAGCAGAGTCGGTGGTGTTTTCGGTGAATCCTCCGCTGTTGCATTATTTGGCTTTTATCGAGCAGCAGCTAAACAGCCAAGTTAATCAACAAATTGAGCAGTTAATGATGCAGACTTTCTGCTGTTTGTTGGCCGAACAACAAGTCTTGCGGTTTTTTGATCACCGCATCCAAAAGGTATTGGACTACATAGAAAGCCATTTAGCGACTTCGCTCTCAAATCAGCAGCTAGCTGCTGTGGCCTACTTAAGCTTAACCCAGCTAAAAAAGCTGTTTAAACAACAAACCGGCTTAAGCATAAGCCAGTATGTGAGGCAAGCCAGAATGGAAAAAGCCCAAGCCTTGCTACGCCATACCGATTATCCGATTCAAATAGTTGCCCAAACCGTGGGCTACAGCGACCACGCCGCTTTTAGCCGAAGCTTTGCTAAGTATTGTGGTATGTCGCCCTCTCAATATGCCCGCTAACTGCGTCTGTTAAAACAATAATAGTGTCCCATCGGCACACTACTTCGCTAGTGGCTACTATAAGCTGTTACTCCTGTAAGCAAGCATTATGGAGCTTGAGCTAAGGAGTAAAATGAAAACGATTGAATGGAGTGATTTCCAAAATGTGGATATTCGTGTTGGCACGATTGTGGCGGTGGAAGAGTTTCCTCAAGCGCGCAGGCCTGCCTATAAGTTACAACTCGACTTTGGCGAGCAACTTGGGTTTAAAAAATCTAGCGCGCAAATTACCACGCTTTATAGTAAAGCCGAGCTTATCGGAAAACAGGTTCTGGCAGTGGTGAATTTCCCACCCAAACAAATTGGCCCGTTTATGTCGGAATGCTTAGTTACGGGGCTATATCGACCCGACGGCTCGGTGGTGCTCTCTACAGTAGATAAACCCATGCCAAACGGCGCGCGCTTGGCTTAGCGGTGTATTACAGGCACTGGTAATCGCCCTTGGCATCGCTGGTAAAGCGTTTTATTAAATCATCGCCATAAAGAGCACCTTGGCATACCGCAATCTCTAGTTCTGCTAGGGTGGGTTTCACGGCTATGCCGTCAGCAGGAATGACCATTCTGTGGGAGTAGTAGTCGCTCCACACGGCTTGGTGATCACCGCAGCGTTCGCCAATGTAGGGCTGACCAAGGCTGCACCACATGACGCTAATTGGGTAATCGCAACGGTTCATAAATTCGGTTTGATTATGCCATTGCACTATGGATAAACAAGAGGCAGCCTTAGCGCCAGCCCAACTTGGGCTAGCACTTACCATTAGTGCCAGTAGTCCAACTACTTGCATTGTTACTCGGCTGGTTTTTCGAAAAGGGGGCAATCTTAAGCTCATTCTATAGTCACCTTTCCTGTAGATTGATTCTGTTGGCCAGTATTGGGGCGGCCGCAATACCAGGTAGCGGTTCTTTTGCAAGGGCCGCCGTTGGCTTCACATTGGCAGGCGCTAATATATAGGGCTTGCCGTTGCATCGGTATTGTCTGAGTCACTACTGGGTATACGGTTTTTTGTTGCTTTTTATCGTAGTAGCCTGCTGATTTGCTTTGTACTGTTTGCTTGAAGGTCGAGCACATCCCCATCACTTGAAGTTTGTCGCGTAAGCTAGCACAGCTGTAGGCGTCGCTGTCGTAACGATATTCAAGGGTTTTAGTAATTTGCTTGAGATAGGCGCTGGCTTTACTGCCAGAGGCTTTACAGTCATCAGGGCGCTGCGCGCAATTACTCCCTTTGGGCTGCTGGTATTCGGACGTTTTCTCTTGGCTAAGTACCAGCCCAGAGGAGGCAGTCGATGGCTTAGTTGATGAGCTTGTGTTTAATATGCTCGAACCAGTATTGGTCTCAATATTGAGCATTTCGGCTACGGTTTGGTAGTTATTATCGAATAAAGGCGCAGAATCCTGTTCATCCATACTATCTAGTTGTCGTTTAAGCGCGGCTTCTTGGGCTCGATTAGCTGCAATGGCTTGCTGTTGTTTTACAAGAAGCTCTGCCCGCTCCTTATAGGAGCGTTTTTCGTCGGCGATAACTTTGGCCTTTTGTTGTGCGCTTAATTTATCGTTTTGGATGTAATAGTTGGTGAGAAAACGATGTATTTCGGGCTTGTTTTTACACTTAGCGTAATAGAGTAAATTGCCGTTCACGCCACACTGGATTTCGTATATAGCGGTTCGGCTTGGGTCTTCAGCTTTATCAAGTAATAGTTGCAGAATATCTAATGAGGTTTGATCATTGATGTCAGCGACTAAAATGGCGCGAGCTAATGGCGTTTGCCAGTTCTCAATCACTCTGGCATCACTGTTTTTACCTTTATAAAGGTGGTCAGTATGTTTACAAGCAATTTGCTTGAGTGAGGCGTGATAACTTAACAGGGTTTTAACCGATTCAAGGTAGCCTTTGCTGATGGCAATTTTTAACGGGGTTTCAACATAGCCTGAGCAATAATCGGGGTTATAACCGGCATCTAATAATAATGCCAAGAAGCGACTGGCTTGCTGGTCATTAAGGTCATACATCAGCGGTTCGGCAATAATGTAATGCCAATCTTGGCCATGGCCAGATAGGCCACGGGTGGGAACATTGTACTCTGTTAGCCACTTGGCGAGTTTGTAGTCTTGCTGTTGAATCGCGCAGCTTAGTGCGGTTGCACAGCCATAGCGACCAAAATCGGTGTCGCTATCCATGCGCTCTTTACTGCTTTTGCTGGGGTCGAGAAAGACCGGTTTTATTTGCTGATAAAGAGCGATTTTTTCATCGGAGCTCAAATTTGGATCGATAGATAGGTGGGGGGAACTGGCACAACTGACTATCCATGAACAACAACAAACAACGGCTAAATATCGCCAGATACGCATCAAAAAGCTCCTTCTTTTATCTACCCCTTGAATCTAACACGGTAAGCGAATAATCCTTGTTGATCTTAATCAATACGAGTTTTAAAGCAGCTGGCTTACGTAGTTAAGCCTTGCCGAGTTCACGCTTGCCAGAGGTGGTAGGTTTAGCAAGATAGACTATGGTGTAGTTGTTGCTAGGCTTATTGATGTTAGGCTGGTTCACGGATTAGCTAGCCAATAATAAAAACAGGAGATAAGTATGTCGTTACAGCCATTCCACCTTGCCATACCGGTTTATGATGTTGCCTTAGCGCGGGGATTTTATCGCGATGTTTTTGGGCTTGAAGAAGGTCGCAGTGATGAAAAGTGGGTCGATTTTAATTTTTTTGGCCATCAGTTAGTGATTCACTACCACCCCAAAACACCCTCACAGCAACAAGCCGAAACCAACCCGGTAGACGGCCATGATGTGCCGGTGCCGCATTTTGGTGTGGTACTGACTTGGGAGCAATGGCATCAGCTAGCCGAGCGCTTAAAGCAGCAAGGCACGCAGTTTGTTATAGAACCTTATATTCGCTTTAAAGGGCAGGTAGGCGAGCAAGCCACCATGTTTTTTCTAGACCCATGTGGTAACGCCTTGGAATTTAAAGCCTTTAAAGATTTCTCCCAATTGTTTGCCAAGTAAACAAGATTTTAACGCTGCTCACTGAGTGTGGATGCCACACTCTATGGCCAGCTTAGGGCATCAGCGGAACACCAATTAAACTGCCATGCAAAAAGCGAATAAACGCAAAGCTGAGCGCTAGGCCAATAATGACCACGAAAATGTCGTTGAACTTAGATTCTTTTAGCCCTGGAAGAGCGCGTTGTGGGCGCTTTTTCATCGAAATTCTATCTAATACTGCCCACCCTAAAAATGCGCCAAACAAAATAACATCGGCTAGGCTACCGTTTACTAATAAATGGCTGGCAGCCCATAGCTTTACCGCGATTAACTGAGGGTGTTTGGCTGTTCGCTTAATTGCTCCGGGGAAGTAAGGCGCAAAAAATAGCACCATTGCTATTGTCATTAATAGGTAAGTTAGGTGTCTTAGCCAATAAGGCAGCGTGTAAAGTACAATGGGCTCCATTCTAGCTGCGGCATAACCTACAGCGATAAAATAGAGGCCGAGTAACGAGACCGTGGCATAAAAGCCTTTCCATAACCATTCATTTTTTGCAGCCTGTTGATTTCGCCAATCAAGTGACACAATAGCAACAGAGTGGATACCCAAAAATAGCACTAAGCCAATGATTAAGCTGAGCATGATTATTTCCTTTTTCATCGTATAAGCTGCGTATTTAGCTTAGCCCATATTGCCCATTTAATAGCTGCTATTTAAGTTGCAGATAGCGCGTCACGCCATATTCAAGATTTTTAGAACGAGTTAAGCCTTGTTTGAAGGGTTTAACTGCTTGCTGGTGGCAGAGCATCAAGTAGTTGTTGATATTGCTCTAGTGATACTGGTCGACTAAAAAAGTAACCTTGTAAATAGTGACAATCCATCGCTTGCAATAATCCGATACTGGTATTGTCTTCCACGCCTTCTGCTACCACTGTGCAATTGAGTGACTTAGCTAAAAAGATGATAGAGCGCACAATTGATTGGTTGGCTTTATGCGATGCCATGTTGCTAACAAACGAGCGGTCAATTTTGATTTGCTCTAAAGGTAAATCTCGTAATAAGGGAAACGAAGAAAACCCGGTACCAAAGTCGTCTAGGCTGAATGCAAATCCACTGTTTGCCAGTTCAACCATGACTTTAGTGGCTTGTTTTATGTCGGTCATCATGGCGCTTTCAGTGACTTCAAATATGACACGTTGCGGTGCTACCTTGGTTGCTATTTTATCAAGGCAGGTAAGTAGCATATTATTATGTAAATCTTTCGCCGAAAGGTTAATGTGCAAACACCCGGTAAAACCTTGTTTATCGAGTATCGCTAAATCCTCAATCGCTTGTTTTATTACCCAGCAAGTAATGTCGTGAATCAACGTACTTTGCTCGGCAATGGGGATGAATATGTCCGGTGGAATATAGCTACCATCTGCTTGTTTCCAGCGAAGCAATACCTCGGCACCATGAATGGAGTTATTGCTGGCGTTGATAATCGGCTGATAGAAGAGCTGAAACTGTTTTTTGTCGATGGCGCTTTGTAGTTTATTGGCGATAGCCAAGTGTTCTAGCGCATTTTTGTTTAAATCTTCTGAGTATATTTTCCAGTGGCGTTTGCGGGATTTGGCCGCATATAAAGCCTGTTCTGCCTGCTGAACTAACTCATGTGCATTATTACTGTGAGTTGGGTAGGAACTGACGCCAATGCTAATGCCAATGTGCAGGTGTTGCTTACGCACGGTGATCGACTGCTTAAATTGTTGCTGTATTATTTTGATGTCTTTTTCTAGGTGAAGGTGTTGACGGTTGCGACCTAGAATGGCGAATTCATCTCCGCCAACTCGGTAAAGGCGACAATGTTCAGGCAGTTGTTTAGACAGTTTTTCGGCCACTTGCCGCAGTAACTCGTCGCCAAACGGATGTCCAAATGCATCGTTGAACTTTTTAAAGCCATTCAGATCTATCAGCATGATATAAAAAGGGCTTAACGATTCGGCGAGCATGCTGATGGAATTATTGAAGGAATGTCGGTTTTTTAATTGAGTCACGCGGTCATGAGACGCCTGATACTCTTGTTCAAGAAGACTGTTGTAACAGTAGCGCGTAACTAAAAATACAAACAAGCCTCCTCCAGAAAGTAGCACACCGTGAGCCAAGTAAGCATGAACGTATTCATGGTCGATGAGAATGTAAATAAATGAGGCAGCATAAGCGGCTAAAAAGCACATGATGAGAGCCGACAACAATTTCCAGCCGGCATTTTGGGTGCGACGTAAAATTTTTTTGGTCGGTCGTAAGCTAAGCGACAGTAAAGTGAATCCTGATAAAATCAAACATAGTGCAATTATCTTCATTCAGTGATCCATTTCATCTAGCTTACGTAGTATCGGGTCAATAAGCGTTTTAGCCTAGGATAGGCCAAAACTACATTGCTGTAACGACTACAGCTTTATGAAAACTCTCTTATTCAGCCTAATTTAGTTGTCGTTCACAATTAAGTGGCGTTTTCTTAATTGTAGTTTGGCAATGCGTTTACTTAAGGTGTAAATACGCTTCAGTTGTTCTACCCATTCCATCTCATAACGAAATATTCGTAGCCGGGTGGGGTTTTGCTCCGCTAGGCGCTCGGCTTGGTGGGCCAATACGCTATTTAATTGAGAATTTATCTCGCGTTTGGCGCTCAGTACTTTGTGGGCCAGTGCATCGTCATTACGGCGAATGCCGTTTACGCAATCGAGCATGGCTTGTTGGACGCGGTTTTGAATGGAATCTAAGATACGGCGCATCATTGGGCTGGCAGTGGTTCCTTCGTTAAGCGCTTTATAGGCCAGCGGTAATATGCCACTCACAATTAAATCTGCAGCGCTTTCCATTTGGTCGGTGATGCTAATCAGTTTAATTTGCTGATTGCTTTGTTTATCCGATAAAGGGGCTGTGCGTAGGCGACCCAAGTAAGCCAGAATGGCAGCGTGTAACTCATCCACTTCTTTTTCTATGCTTTCAATTTGATTGAGCTTGGCCAGTGCCGTGCGTTTATCCGCGCTACTGGCATAATTCATCGCTAAGGGGGGCAGTAAGTCCAACATATTACAGACTCGGCGGCCCACGCGGCCCAATTCTAGCTGGGCATGATCTAAGGCGATGTCGGGAGTTTCGATGAAAGACTCATTGATATATTTGGGGCTAATGGCCTTGGCTTTTTTCTCACTGGGGCTAGCTGAGCGATGGGGAATAAGCTTGCGTGCTAACCACACAAAGGCTCCGGCAAAGGGCACCATGAGTACCGTATTGAGCAGGTTAAATAAGGTATTGGCATTGGCAATTTGTCTGGGCAGCTCGGCGGCGAGTTTGTCGATGCCAACAAGCTGCGGATAGCTTGGTGAAATGCCGATGCTAATGGCACTTAATAGGGCGAGTAGCGGTAACCATAGTACTACTCCTAATACATTAAAACTAATATGTACCGCTGCGGCTTGCATTGCTTCTCTTGATTTGCCGATAGCGGCCAATAAGGCCGTGATACAGGTGCCAATGTTAGCGCCCATGGCTAAGGCGATACCACTTTCTAGCGAGATAAAGCCTTGTCCGGCAAGCACAATAATAATGCCGGTGGTGGCTGAGGACGATTGTATTAAGGCGGTAAATAAGGCGGCCACCAAGATGGACAATAAGACATTGTCCATATGAGTCATCAGCTCAATGAAGGGTTGATAAGTTCTTAAAGGCGACATGGCCTCACTCATCATATTCATGCCAAGGAAGATTAGGCCTAAACCAAATAGCATGCTGCCGTAATGTTTATTGATGTCGCGTTTGGCCAAAAATTCTAAAAAGAAGCCAATGGCCACCATGGCTAGGGCCGCTTTGGTGACTTTAAAGGCAATGATTTGCGCGGTAACCGTGGTGCCGATATTGGCTCCCATGATTACCCCAACTGCTTGGCTTAAATTCATCAGCCCGGCTGAGATAAAACCCACCACCAGCACAGTGGTGACAGAGGAAGATTGAATTACCGCGGTGACGCCCGCACCGGTGACAACTCCAGCAAGGCGATTGCTGGTGAGTCTGGCTAAAATGGTCCGCATTTTATCGCCCGCCGCGCGTTTTAGCGCCAGCGACATTTTTTCCATGCCGTAGAGAAAAATCGCCAAGCCACCAAGCAGGCCAACACTCATAGGAAGGTAGTGGATCTCAGACATGCAGCTTACCTGTTATTTTTATTGTTCTTTTTTAAGATTAGCGCTAACTACGCCGAGGCATTGATTAACTTAATAAAAATGTGAGCCTAACTGCGTGTTTATCACGCTTTGGCCAAGGCTGTGCAGGAACAAGACTCGGCGGCCAAATGCACCGTGTCTAAGCGTATTGTTAACTAACAATAAACGGGTGAATGGCTAGGGCTTAGCGATTAAAAATCGCTAATGATATGAAAGGCCCGATACTCGTCGTAGGCGTATTGGTCGGTCATGCCGCTAATATAGTCAATGATCAGCCGCGTTCGATAGTAAAACTCTCGGCAGCCCTCGTCGCCAAAGTATTCGCTCACTGGCGCGGCGTGCATGGCCCGCTTATAAGCCGCTAGGTGTTTATTGGGTAGCTTTTTAAATAAGCGGGTGAGGTAGGCAGGAATGTTCTGTTTAGCTTTGCTGTTATCCACTAAATATTCGAATTGTGCTTGGCTTAGAGCGAGCAAATCTTGGTAGCAGTCCATTAAGCCGGTAATAATTTTATAACCCTGCAGCTCGCGGGCTTCTACCTCTGGATGACAAAAGGCATGTTTTAGCGCCACGCTCTTAAAGGTTTGAACCAGCATGTGGCAGATACTGCCATCCTCAATTAAGGCGCGATTGAAACTGCCTTGGTAGATTTGTTCTAAATGTTCAATAAACTGATCTTTGGCATGCTTGGGTAAGCGCTGATTCACCGCCACGCGCAGATACACAAAAAACATGCTGTTACGCTCTTCTTCGCTTAAATCGACTTTTTGGTTTTGATGAGCAAAATCGAGGATCTTGGCCATGTCTTCAGTGGCAGCTAGGCCGCTTTGTTGTTGTAGTTGCTTAAAGCTGGTGAGCAGCGCTTGTTTGAGCTGGGGAATGCTCAGTACGCCTTTTTCTACCGCATCTTCTAAATCGGCAATGCCGTAAGAGACATCATCGGCGGCTTCCATAATGTAAGAAAACGGTGAGCGGCAATAGGGTGCTAAGTCGAGAGCGTTTTGTAAGTCGCTGATATAACCAGTCTCGCTTAAGTAATAGCCCACTTTCTTTTTGAGATAGTTAAACGGGTCGTCGTTAGTGGGCTTGGCCTCGCTGCCGCAGCGGGTATATTTTAAGATCCCCGAAGCCTGCGAATAACTCAAGTTGAGCTGCAATAAACTATGGATTAAGCGAATTCCCTGAGCGTTACCTTCAAAGTTAACCAAGTCTTGCTGGATCTCGCGGGGGAGGTCCTTGGCTTGAGCTGCGCCACCAGCAGTTTGGCTTGTTTGGTATAAACCATTGAGCTTTTGGCCCAGCCAATCTATTAGCGCTTCTTCACCAAAGTGGCCGAAGGGCGGGTTGCCAATGTCGTGCATTAAACAAGACATTTCCACAATGCTTTCTAGTTGTCGCTCTAGTCCGCGCAGTTGGTAGCGGTCTTCAGCATCGCTTAGCGCTTGGCAGATCAACTGGGAAATATAGCGGCCGACTTGTTGCACCTCTAAAGAATGGGTGAGGCGACTGCGCACTGCGGCATTTCTCTCGAGCGGAAATACTTGGGTTTTCTGTTGTAAGCGGCGCACCGCTGCACTGTTGATGATGCGGCCGCGGTCGCTTTCAAATACGCTTAAGTCGGCAGCGCGCTCTGGCTGGGTTTGATAAGGTCGGGTGGCGCGAATTTTACGAGAGAAGTTTACCGTCATGCTCTACACCATTAGCTCAATAAGTGTATTGATAGTGCGGTAATCGCTAATCGAAATCAATGCTTGTTCTATTGGCTAGTTGCAGCCATAGGCGTTTGATATTCAGCCAATAAAAAGGCGAACCTAAGGTTCGCCTATCAGTGTGTGCTTTAAGAACACTAGATGCTTTTTATTTGGCCTTGCGACGAAAGCCGAATAGCCCAGCCAGTGCTAAGGCAAATAGTGGAATGCTGGTGGTTTCGCTTACGCTTACCGCTACATCTTCGGCGGCTTGTTCAATCAAGCCTGAGTATAAAACGTCGGATTGAGAATAGTTGTAAAAACCAAAGGCACCGTCGGCAAATTCTGCTACGCCAGCTTGAGCGGCGCTTACGCTTAACTCTAAGTTGCCGTTTACCAGCACTTGCAGCAAGGAGCTGGTGTAAACCAAGTCAAAATCGTAGGAAGCAAAGTCAGCCCAACCAGTTGAGCCTAGGGTCGCGCCTCGGGCAATTTCATTAACGCTGCCAGTGTGTCGCCAATAATCTTGGGTACCGGTAACATGGCTTAGGGCTAAACCTCTAGCGGCTTCGCTTTGGGTTCCTTGCTTCCAGTCTACTAGCCAGAAATCGGCGCTGGCACTGTTTAGCTCACCACTTTGGTAGCCTAATACAAAGCCGATGAAGTCGTCATCGGAGCTGGTGCGAACAGAGATGCTGCCAGACATAGCGGCATCTAGGGCGCTAAGGCTAGAATCAAAAAATACTGTAGGAGCACCATTAACTGATTGGCGAACGGCGTCGTTGCCGGTTTGAACCTGCCAGTTGCCTTGCCCTTCTGAGCTCCAGCTTGATAAATCAACCGAGATTGGGGTAGCCATTGCAGTAAATGAACTAAGATGTAAGCCTAACAAAGCCGTAAGGGCTAGCCATTTTTTCATGAAAGGTCCTTTTTGCGTATTGCACTAAGATCATATAAATATAAGAAGCAGGCCTTAGCAAAAAATAAGCCAAAATTTTAATGTTTTGTTTTTTATGGATTTTGTTGTGGAGTGATTAGTCTAAATAGGCCGGTTGTAAAATATGCTGACAGTTATGCTTTGGGCCTGTGTTGGTTCATTTAGGGAGTAAGGGGCGACCTTAACTTAAGGCCGCCGTAGCAGTGTTTAGGGTAAGAGTATTTTGGCGATTAACCAGTAGCTAAAGCCGCTGATAAGAATGGTGCCAACGATATTAAGTACAAAGCCTGCCTTTACCATTTGCGAAATTTTTAATTGGCCAGAGGCGAATACGATGCTGTTGGGCGGGGTGGCCACCGGCATCATAAAGGCGCAACTGGCGGCTAAGGCTGCTGGCACAACGAGTAGCAGAGGGCTACTGCCCATGGATTCGGCAATTGGCCCAAGTAGTGGTAAAAATCCCGCGGCGGTGGCGGTATTGCTGGTGATTTCGGTGAGGAAAATTATCGCTGCGGTCACGATAACAATCACCCAAATCAGTGAAAGCGTTGAAGCCGAACTAAGGCTATGACCAATAAAATCGGCCATACCGGAACTTTTGATTTGCGCCGCCAAACTGAGTCCACCGCCAAATAACATCAATACGCCCCAGGGCAGTTTTTTCGCAGTTTCCCAGTCCATCACCATGATTTGTTCGCGCCAGTTCACCGGGATCACAAACAAAATCACCGCCGCTAGCATGGCAATGCCGGTATCGCTAATGGCAAGGCCTGTCCACTTGGCCAGCAAGGGACGAAATATCCAAGCGAGCGCCGCCAATGCAAATACTAAGGCCACTACTTTCTCGGCATTTTTCATGTTACCCAGCTTATGTAATTGCTGGTGTAACATTTCGCTGGAGTTACCTTCAATATGATTGTTTAGTCGATAATTGATGCGGGTGAGCCAAAACCAAGTAATCACCAGCATAACCACAGACAGCGGCAAGCCCAATAACATCCACTGACCAAAGCCAATGTGAATTTGATAGCTATCGGCAAGGTAGGCGGCCAATAGCGCATTAGGAGGGGTGCCAATTAGCGTTGCTAAACCACCAATACTGGCTGAATAGGCAATGCCTAATAATAAGGCGGCACTAAAATCTGGCTGTGGTTCTTTTTGCGACATCATGGTGATAATTGATAGGCCGATGGGAAGCATCATCACCGCGGTGGCGGTATTACTCATCCACATGCTTAAAAAAGCGGTAATTAACATGAAACCGCCAACTTGATGAGCAGGTTTGGTGCCCACAGCGAGCATGGCTACTAAGGCGATGCGCTTATGCAGTTGCCAGCGTTCCATGGCCAAACTCAAAATAAAGCCTCCCATGAACAGAAAGATCAGCGGATGGGCAAAAGAGGCCGTGGCCATTTTGAGATTGGTTATACCCAGTAGTGGCGACAATACCATCGGCAGGAAGGACGTCACCGGAATAGGCACGGCTTCACTGACCCACCAAATCGCCATCATGGTAGCTAAGCCCATGGTGACCCAAGCAATATGCGGAAGCTGCTCAAAAGGAGAGGGGCTGAGCAGGGTGATAATTAGCACCAAAGGCCCCAGCAGCAAACCCAATAATTTGGCTAAGTGTTGGTGTTTATAGCTGGGGTTAAGCAGGGTCACCGACATAACAAATCCTTATCCTGTAGGAGGCTTATAATTAATTTTCGTTTGCGAAATAATTATAGGTAATCCATACAGTTACTGTGGGTTTTGTTATCAAGTAAATGGCGAATCTTTGATCCAAATAAACAACTAGCTTAGCCGGTGATGTTATCGCCGAGCATAGGCTAGTGGTTTAGCTCGAAGGACAGCTTTTTTGCACTCGACAAGGGTTGCCTACAGCGATGCTATTACTGGGAATATCTTTGGTCACTACGCTGCCTGCGCCGATCACCGCACCATCACCAATGTTCACGCCGGGTAAAATCACACAATTGCCACCTATCCATGCATCGTTGCCAATGTTAATTGGTTCAGCAAAGCCAATGTGTTGGTTGCGGGTGGTGGCATCTAAGGGGTGGTGAGCAGTATAAAGTTGCACATTGGGGCCAATAAATATGTGGTTGCCAATGCTTACTGGCGCGCAATCCAGCAGTGTGAAGTTGAAGTTAATAAATACATGACTGCCGATACGGGTATTAATGCCGTAGTCAATGTGTATGGATTTCTCCATGTGCACGTCTTCGCCAACTTGGCCAAAAATGAGCGCTAGTAGTTCGCGTTGTTGCTCGCGTTCACGGCGGGGCAGTTGATTATACAGCGCGGTTCTATCACGGGTGGTATCTCTAATTTCCACCAACTGTGGGTCATTAATATTATAGCGCTGGCCCGCTCTCATTTTTTCTAAGGCTGATGACATAACAGAATACTCAGGTTGTTGTAGTTTGTTTGGCAAGCTTAGCCTGCTCAGGCTGCGGTTACTATTAGGCCGCTCGTAAGCCGATATTCGTAGTGTTTTTGTTCATCTTTTTAGCTGTTTTGGCTGGATAAGTCCGTTCAGCATAGCTGAGTGTATGTCAAATTGCTTCAGGCTCATTTATTATTGCTTGTTTGCTTCTCTAGCCTTCCTTCAGACCTGCATTTTTAGCTTGAAATGTAAGGTTTATAGTAAATCTAGCGGTATTCTGTAATGATCTCTAGCTTTGAATTAGATGGTAACCCAATTAATGAATTTTTCGTTTGCTAAACAGCCGATTGTTGATGCCGAGAATCAGATCGTTGCTTACGAGTTATTGTTCCGTGGCGCAGACAGCATTCGTAATCAACCCGACCAAGTTGACCGGGCTACCGATCATATTATCAGTGGAAAGTTTATTCTTGGGGTGGTTAGCCGGTTAGCTGGTAAACAACGTTACTTTGTGAACTTTACCGAACAAGATTTACTTGAAGGTAAGGCCAGTTTATTGCCACTCAAAAGTGTGGTGATAGAAATATTAGAGCACTGTCAGCCCACTAAACCTTTGTTAGCGGCCATTAAGGATTTGCGCGACCAAGGTTATACCATTGCTTTTGATGATTTTGAGCTAAGCAGTCCTTGGCTGGAACATGCTCACCTTGCCGACATTATTAAAGTAGATGTGCTGGCCTGCCCTGAGCAAGATATACAAGAGATTGCTAGGCGCTTTAAGGGCTTGAGTGTGCGGCTACTGGCCGAAAAAGTGGAAGACGAGCAACAGTTTCTTCGCTATGTGGAATATGGTTACCATTTGTTTCAAGGCTTTCACTTCTACAAGCCTATTATGACTAGCTTGCGGGTACTTAATCCGCGAAAACTTTATTTATTAGAATTACTTAACTTGGTCAGTCAAAGTGATGCAACGATGGAAGAAGTCAGCGAAAATGTCGCCAAAGATGCAGCATTAATGACAGTGCTGTTACGTAAAGCCAACGACAATAGCCGCATGGTGAGTAAGCCTATTCTTAGTATTAAACATGCGGTGAGCTACATTGGCTTGGCGGAGCTGAAAAAACTGATTCGTATTGTAATTACTGCAGAACTTGCAGTAAATCGCCCTCCTATTTTATACAGCAATGCCATTAAGCGAGCCCAAACCATGGCCTTTATGGCTAAGCAATACCGCTTAAGTAGCGATGCCGAAGTCGCCTACAGTGTGGGTTTATTGTCTTTATTTGATGCCATTCTCGCGGTGGATATGGCTGCTATTTGCCAGCAGCTCAGTTTGCCAGAAGATATCTGCCAAGCCCTGGTCTCAAGAGAGGGGGCTTGGGGGGAAATGTTGCAAGTGATTGACGCAATAGAGCAAGGTGACTGGCGGCAACTGCAAAGTAAGTCGAAGGACTTACATTTCAGTATCAATGACTTACTGGAGCATTACTACGCTTTATAGAGAACGGGGGCTAAACTTCTTAGGCCCCCGCCTCACTTCTCGCCGCTTCGCTAAAGTGGCTGGGTTTGGCCCAATAGCGACTGGCCAGTATGCCCAGTTCAAATAACAGACACATCGGTATCGCCAGTAAGGTTTGCGAGATGATGTCTGGCGGGGTGAGCAACATGCCCAGCACAAAGCTAGCTACCACCACATGCGGTCTCGCCTGACTTAAACTGCTGACTTCGCAGATCCCTAGTTTACATAGTAGAAAGACCACTACGGGGATTTCAAAGGCCAGTCCAAAGGCGCTAAACAAGGCCAACACGAAGTCGAGGTAGCTACTGATGTCGGTGGCCATGGCTACGCCTTGCGGCGTAGTGGCGGTGAAGAAACTAAATGCCGCTGGCAATACCACGCCGTAGGCAAAAGCTACGCCTGAGTAAAACAGTAATGAGCCTGATACTAGCAGCGGCATAAATAGTTTACGCTCTTGGCTTTTTAAGCCCGGCGCGATAAAGCGCCATGCCTGGTAGATAAACATCGGTATTGAGATGGCAAAAGCGCAAAACAGTGTTAGTTTAATCGGGGTGAAAAACGGCGCGGCTACGTCAGTGGCAATCATGCTGCTGCCCTCGGGAAGGAGCTTGAGTAGCGGTGTAGCAAGATAGTGATAAATGTCGTTAGCAAACCATAGTAAGCTGATGAAGCTTAATACTAGCCAGGCCAGCGCCAGTAACAAACGCTTGCGTAGCTCTATGAGGTGTTGCACTAAAGCTTGCTGGCGGCTCATGTTGGCTCCTTAAGCGTTGCATTAGTCGATGAGTCGCTTTGGCTAGGCAGGCTCGCGCTAGTCGTGCTTTTACGCGGCCGAACTTTGGGACTAACCAGCGGCTGTTGCACCTGTTTTATACCTTGATTAAGCTCTTCTAAACCCAACTCAGTTTCTAATTTGCTGCCTAGCTCATTCACCATTTGTTTGGCTCGTCGCCAGCCGGCAAATACGCTACGCAGAGTGTCGGGTAGGCGTTGTGGCCCAATAAACACTAGGCTCACAATGGCAATGAGGCTAAGTTCCCAAAAGCCGATATCAAACACGTTTAGCTACCTTGCTGTTGTTTAAGTTCTGCGTTTGCTGATGCGGGCTGTTTGGCTTGGCTAAGTTGCTCTGGGTCTTTATCTTCAGCCATGGCTTGTTTAAAGCCTTTAATGGTGGTGCCTAGGTCGCCGCCCAATCCGCGTAGGCGCTTGGTGCCAAACAGTAATACTACGATTACCGCGATGATGGCGAGCTGCCAAATGCTAATTCCTGCCATGTTGTTTCCTTAAAATATCAGTAGTTAAAAACCGGCAGGCCATAAGGCCTGCCTAGTTGAGTGAAATGGATAGATTAAACCCCTAATGGGCTGCCATCGTTTTTACGAATGGCTACCAGAGCCGCGCGTGGTCGAATGTTTACCCCAGCAGGAGTGGCTTCGGCAGCGTTGCTGCTGTAGGGCCAGTTACCAGGATGTTGAATCGACACAAACATGGTGGTGTAGTCTGGCGTGATGGTAAAGCCGGTGACTTCACAACCGTTGGGGCCAACGAAGAAACGACGTAATTCGCCTTGGTTATCGGCGTTAATAGTATCCAAGTTACCTTCATCGTCGGTAATGGTTGAAGGCACTACCGCTAACATTTGGTCGTTAGTATAAGAGGTCACTTCGCTGGCGCCGTTGTCGGTTTGGATCCATAAAATACCGCGTTGGTCGAAAGATAGGCCATCGGGGCTAGCAAATTGGTTAAATTCATTCAGGCCAGATAGGTTGGTCTGGGCATCACCATTAGCGTCTGAGCCAAATACGAAAATATCCCAAGTGAATTCGTTCACGCTTTCGCCTTCGTCCCAACGGATCACGTGACCAAACTTGTTGTTTAAGCGTGGGTTGGCCGGGTTGGTGCCGGTGGTTTCATTGCGACGGGTATTGTTGGTAAGGGTTAGGTAAACCGCGCCGGTGATAGGGTCTACCGCACACCATTCTGGGCGGTCCATTGGCGTGGCACCGACTAAATCGGCTGCCCCAGCGGTATTTAGGATGATGTCTTCTAAGCTGTCGAAATGATCGCTTAAGCTGCCACCGTCTTGGGTAGCGCCATCCATGCTAAGGGGTAGCCAGCTACCAACGCCGTCGGCGTCAAACTTCGCCACATACAGGGTTCCTTCATCCATGTATTTGTCACCCATGGCTAGGCGGTCGCTCGCGTTAGCATCGGCAGGATCCCATGCCGATGCTGAAACAAACTTATACATGTACTCGAAGCGCGAATCGTGCCCAGAGTAAAAGCTAATCGGTTGGCCTGCTTTTAGCTTACCAAAGGTACAGCCTTCGTGGCGGAAGCGACCTAAAGCGGTACGTTTTACTGCACGTGAGTTAGCGGTGTAAGGGTCAATTTCTACAATGAAACCGTGGCCGTTAGCTTCGTTGCGGTAGTCATCCATGGCGCTGCTGCCACTTGGGGTGACGTTAAAACGAGAGAATTCATCCACTCGCTCTTCGGCATTACCCGCAAGGGTTTCCCAGCCATAACGACCGGTGCCAGAAGTGCTGATACCAATGCGCTCTTGGTCGGCAGTAGTGGTGCCGGTATTGATGAAGTAGCCCGGCCAGTTTTCTTCACAAGTGAGGTACGTTCCCCAAGGCGTATAACCATTACCACAGTTGTTTAAGGTGCCACGCGCTTGGCTGCCATCGGGTGAAAACGGCGTAGCCAACTTATCTGAGTAAGCCAGTGGGCCAGAAATATCCATGGTAGTCGCGCCGGTGTAACGGCGGTTTAGTGGGTCATTATCCACTACCTTCCATTGGCCGTTGTCTTGCAGTTGAATACGCACTACTGCCACGCCGTGGGCGTTAATTTCTTTGCGTACTTGATCAACACTGCTACGTATACCGTTAGCATCGGCATCGCTGCCATTGGGGTGGAGCGCATTTTGGTCGATGTATTCGTGGTTTACACATAGTAGGCCGTCGCTACCCGCGTCATTCAAGGGGAAGAAGTGCAAACCGTCGTGGTGCATGCCCATGGCATTTTCTTGATCAACTGCATTATTGCTGCCGTCTGCTTGCCAAGCCGAGGCTTGGTCAGTAAGCGGTTGGCCCCAAGGTGCAAGCACTTGTGCGCTGTAGCCCTCTGGCACACTTACCGCGTCGATTTTAGAACCAGCAATTGAGTTAAAGCCTAACTTGGCCTTAGACACTGTGGGGGCAGGCGTATCGCTGCTGCTGGAGTTACAACCAGCTAACCCAAAGGCGCCAAAAGTGGCCATTGCCCCTAAACCCAGACCACCCTTTAATACGCTACGACGCGCTAAGTGGGCTTCTAATACTTGGTCAAAATCTGGATTGTCACTTTTGTTAAAGCGAGTGGGGTTAAATATTTCCTTGCTCATTTCTCTCTCCTGAGTCGTTGTTTTCCGCTGGTTTAATCCATACGAGTGCGGAGTAACATAGAAAAGAAATGTGACAAAAGTTTTACCGAAATGAGAAATAAATTGTTTCAGCTGTATTTTAAATGTTAACTGAGTGTTTTGATTTTAGTGGTATCACTTACTTGTGCTAACAAGTTTGCGCTAGAGGCTTATTTTTTAGCGTTGTTCGCTGGGTAAACCTGGTTTGGCAGCTGATGCTCGTCGTTTGGCGGTTTAACTAAGGATGCTTACAAAATTTGTTGAAAGGCTGTGAGTAACTTCGCTGTTACAGCAATCAAGTGCGGCCCCAAATAAGGGGCCGGGCTGATATTACAGGGCTAGCTCTAAGATTTTTCGCACATCTTCTGGGCTTATATCTTTATGCTCGCCTAGGGCAGTCATGCCATGCTCAGTTAGTTTGTCGATTACCGCTTCAATGTGGCTTTGGTTCAAGTTGTAGTCAGATAACTTGCTGGCTACGCCCATGGCGTTAAAAAACTGCTCGGTAAGTGCGATGGCTTGTTCTACGCATTGCTGCTCGTTAGCATCATCGAGTTGCCAAACGCGTTTAGCGTATTGCAGCAGTTTGGCGTGTTTTTGTTGCTGCTTGTAGCGCCACATGGCGGGTAATACGATGGCCAGAGTTTGGGCATGATCAAGGCCGTATAGTGCGGTGAGCTCGTGGCCGATGGCATGGGTGGCCCAGTCGGTGGGCACGCCATTTTTCACTGTACCATTAAGCGCCATAGTAGCGGCCCACATTAGATTGGCACGCACTTCATAGTTATGCGGTTGCTGCAGCGCCAGCGGCCCTTCTTCAATAATGGTCAGCAATAAGCCTTCGGCGAAGCGGTCAGTCACTTTGGCGTTTACCGGATAAGTAAGGTACTGCTCTAATACGTGAATAAAGCTGTCGACCACGCCGTTGGCAATTTGCTTGGCCGGTAGTGAGTAGGTGACTTCGGGATCGAGAATGGAGAAGCGTGGGCGCACTAAATCAGAGCCAAAAGACAATTTGTCTTGGGTGGCCGCTCGGGTGATCACGCCGTTCTTATTCATTTCTGAGCCGGTGGCCGGCAGAGTGAGTACACAGCCCAAGGGCAGGGCTTGTTCAATGCAGGCTCCGCCAGTTTCCATGATTTGCCAAGCATCGCCCAAATAACAGGCCGCCGCGGCGATGAATTTGCAGCCATCAATCACCGAGCCGCCACCAATGGCGAGGATCAACTCAACCTCTTTTTGTTTCGCCAGCTCAGCTGCTTGGATCAAGGTTTCAAAATGCGGGTTGGGCTCGATGCCGGAAAACTCAAATACTTGCTGTTGGCTCAGTGCATTCATCACTTGTTGGTAAACGCCATTACCTTTGATGCTGCCGCCGCCATAAACGATAAGTATGCGACTATAGTTGGCTAACTCATCTTTAAGGCTGGCGATTTGGCCTTTACCAAAATGGATGGTGGTGGGATTAAAATAGCTAAAATTGTTCATCTTACTTCCTGATGTTCGCTTATATGCTCATCTTGGCGAGCATGGTCAAGCCTCGAAGGGGACTAAGTCAAGACTTGTGGGTTTTTAAATAAAAAGCTCAAAAAGCTCTGAGCAACTGGTCGTTTTATGCTGCTGGCTTAAGGGTAACTAACATTGATTTCTAGATAATAGGGCCAGCGCATTAGCATGGTATCGTTCCATTTTACAATGGATTCGAGGAAGATGACTTCACCACAAAATTGAGTCTGTCGCTGGCTTAATAGCTGTTGCCAAATGGCTTGTAAATCGGCATGAGCACAGTCAAATTCGGTGGCAATGGTGAGCTGCAGGTAGTTCTTCCAGGCTAGCCCGCTACCACTATAACTGGCCAGCTGCTGGTTCTTCGAACCACGGTACAGGGTCAAATTGAATTGACGCAGTGTTTGTTTGTACCATTTGCTCATAATAGCCCCCTGTAGAACCGCTAAGCCAATAACATGGCTTTAGCTTGGTTATAAGGCTAGCTTAACTGAAGCTTTTGGTCTGCGAGCTAGGCCAAGTAAGGCTTGGTTCAGTCAATAAAAGAGGGCGCTTGTGTCACAACAAACCAGCATAGAAGGGCCTGTGGTGAATGGCATGTGAGACTACCCGCTAAGCGAGCTAGCCCAAGCACTTTATTTGTTTAGCCAGAGTATGGTGCCCCAAACGGCCACTGAACATAACATGCTAAGTAGCACGGTAGCCGAACCGATGTTTTTAGCTACTCGTGACAGTGCGTGGTATTCCAAGCCCACTCTGTCGACCACTGCCTCGATGGCGGTATTCACCATTTCAGCAAACAACACAAATACCATACTCAGCATAATTAACAGGGTATGCATCGCCGGTAGTTCAAGCCAAAAGGCGATGATACTTAAGGGAAAGAACAATAACAGCTCTTGCTGAAAGGCGGTTTCGTTTTGGCATAGCCAACGTAAACCGTTAAAACTATGCACGAAGGTATAGGCGATGCGTTGCAGGCCGTTACGTTTAATGATCACTTGGGGTTGCATAGGTTTGATACTCCTTCGCTGAACTTAGGCGGCGTGTTGACAGGCTTGGCTAATATCTAATTGCGGCTGGTAGCTACGGCTATTAACGCCGTATAAGCCCAGTAAGCTATGGAACAGGTTGTCATGAGATAACTGACTGGTTTGGGCCTGTTGTTTTAAACAACTGAGCTTGAGATGTTTCTGCTGCGCGTATTGCTCTGGGATCCACAGTAACCAAGGCACTTGAGTTTGCTCTTTTGGCGCAATGGCGTAGGGAGTGCCATGTAAGTACAGGCCTTTCTCGCCCAAAGACTCACCGTGGTCGGAAATGTAGCTAAGCATCACGTTATAACGCTCGCTCACCGCTTCTAACTGCTTAATCACTTGGGCCAGTACGTAGTCGGTATATACTAGGGTATTGTCGTACACATTAACGATTTGTTGGTCGCTACAGTTTTCAATGTCACTGCGGTTACAGGCCGGTTGAAACGGCGCTTGGGCGTCGGGATAGCGTTGCCAATAGGTTGGGCCGTGGCTGCCTATGGTGTGCAATACCAATAACTTGTTGTGTTGATCTTTGGCAATAAACTGGCGAGCCTGCTCTAACATGGCAATATCGAAGCAGGTTGAGCCATTACAGTCTTGGTTTTTCAGTGAGGCGTCAATCTGCTGGTAGCTAAGCTTTTGTGCAACACCTTTGTCGCCGCCATCGTTATCTATCCACATCACATCTACGCCAGCATGTTGCAGTACATTCAGTACGTTGTCTTGGCTTTGGGCTTGGGCCTTATTGTAGCTAGCGCGCGTCATGTTAGAGAACATGCAAGGTACCGACAGGGCGGTATAAGTGCCACACGAGGAGACGTGCTGCATGGCAATTAAGCCCATATCTTGGGTGTAGGGGTTGGTATTACGCTGATAACCGTTATGAGCAAAGTTCATCGCTCGCGCTGTTTCGCCAAGTACCAGCACCATTAAGGTGGGTTTGCCATTGTTGGCAGCGGTAAGCGTGGCGTCTTCCCCCAGTGTTTGATAGGGCCGAGGCGTATTAAAGTAAGTATCGTTAAGGTAATTAACTGCACTGTAGATGTGAGCAGGAATGATAATTTTGTTGAGATAGTGGTTGTTACGTCCTACCGAGGCGTAGTCTTTGTAGCTGGTGGCCGCAATGGCGGCTATGCCTGCAACGGCCACCAATAGTAAGGCCGTGCGCGCTAGCAAGGCGCGCCACCAATTGGCATGGGGCACGATGCGAACCATGCCCAGTAATACACAGGGAAGCAGGCCGAAACCAAGGAAATACAATAGCGCCGAACCGTTAAAATAAAATGCCACTTCCGCTGGATTGGTTTCAAAGATGCTTTCCATCATGCTGCTATCAAAAATGGTTTGAAAGTTAACTTGAGCGTAAAGTGCCAGTGATGAGCTAAGTATTACCAGTGCCATAAAGGGTTTAAAAAAGTATGGCCAAGCAAATACCGAAAAAATCACAGTGAAGGCGCAAAGTAATAATACTGGAGCGGTGTAGGGGAAGATCGGGTTAGAAACGTCGGCACTGAGGTCAAAGATGGTTTGCAGTACTGGATAATTCATCACGGTGGCAAAATATAAGGCGCAACAGAAGATCAACCCGCTCATATGCATGGGAATGCGCGGTAGAGTAAAAGTGGTAGATTGGGACACGTCACTGGGCTCTGGTTATTAAACACGGAGCCTATAGTGCAAAGAAAAACTTAAGATTGGCTTAAGAAAGCCAGAACAAGCGCGTTTATTGCTCAAGGTGGGTAGACAGTATCGGCTGAAACCTTAGTAAACTTGTGCCGTGGCTTGGCTTAATTCAATTCACCTAAGTCATATTGTGCGACGACTGTCTTATGTGAAAAGAGTGGCCAGAGCTTTTGCTTAGTTTAGGCTTTGCACGCGGTTGCGCCCTTGGTCTTTAGCCATATACAGCGCTTTGTCGGCGCGAGTAATCAGGGTTTCAAAGCTCTCGTTTGGTGCGTATTGGCAAACACCGATACTGGCGGTTTTTACGCCTACCGTTTCAAATTCCGTTTCACTGATCTTGATTCGTAAGTGTTCCGCAAACTGTTCAGCTTGGTGCAATGTATAGTGGGGCAGTAATATGCAAAATTCCTCTCCGCCAAAGCGTCCTACGTGACCAAGCTTATGCACTTGTTGTTTAAGCAGTTGCGAAAATTGCACCAGAACTTTGTCTCCAACAATATGACCAAATTGATCGTTCACCGGTTTAAAATGATCAATGTCTAACATGAGGATCGAATAGCCCGCTTTGTTGCTGGCTTCGTTCAGCGTTTGACTAAAGAGTTGTAATAGTTTTTCTCGGTTCCACAAACCGGTAAGGCCATCAACACTGGCTGAGTGGGCTAGCTCTAGTTGTTGTTGATAAAGCGAGCGCATCATTCGTTCTAGTACGATTGAGCTGACTACGCCAAACACACATGCAGAGAGAATCCACAGATAGTGTAAGTAGAGTTTGGGGTCGTTTGCGCCGTGCAAATAACTCATTACCAAGGTGCCCGATAAGGAACAACACACGGCGAATAGGGCATATCTAAACGTCAGCCCCGACATGGTAAAAGTCCAAATAATATTTAGGTAAATCTCTGGACTAAAGTGAGAAAAAGAGCTCGATCCGACGTTAAGGTAGAGATTGGCCCATACCGCACTGACCGGGGCAAACACCAGCAGTAGTCGCATTTGTTTGAAGTATTGGGGGTAGAAACTGAGCCGATAAATTAACAGTAAAGAGAGTGGGATGATGACTACATGGAATAATAGGCGCTGATTGGCATAAGGTAAGTCAATTAAGGTCTCAAAGTAGCCGTAGAGCAAATAGAGTAAGGCGGTGAAAAACACCATGTAGCGCAATTGGGGGAGACGAGACTGTAACGACCATTGTTCAAACTCTTTGTTTGAGTCCGCTAACACAGGCTTTGCGTTATACATGCTTGTTGCCGATGTCACTCATTTCTCCCTAAATGCAAACTCAACAAATTACCCAAGCTTAATCAAAAAAAGCAACTTTACTTTGATACGCGGTGAAAGCCCAGTCAGTTTTATCATTATTTGTAATTTATTTGTTTGGTTTTTGAGCGCAAGTGCTGGTTTTTTAAGCTTTAGCTCTTCCTCGTGTTTGGCCTAACATGGCTTAGTGACGCTGCGGTATGCTTATCCAGCACAAGGGCGTTGAAACCGACCTTCAGTCGCAAAATTGATCTGGCGCTAAATGATAGTAATAAGCGTTTGCTAATTTTGGTCTGTGCAATAGAATGAACCAAGTTAATGGTGAGTTGCTTTAGCTAAGCAGCGTGGTTTACTTAGGCAGTGTTAAGGTTTGTGATGCAAAACAAGATGCACACAATTTGGGGAATCAGTCTGATGTTAGTAGTGATGCTAGTGCCTAGCTTATCTGCGACTGCCTCGCTTATGCCTTTGCAAATGCTGAGTAACAACAGCGTGGGCCATCATCAAGCTGCTAGCGATTGTATTAGCGAGCCACAGTTCGCCTCGTTGCAGCCGAATGATAAAGCCATGGCTCATCAAGTGCTCAGTGTTAGTGCTGATTGTCTTGTTGGGCAAGCTCCTGTTAGTGAGCAAGACTGTTGCGCGGCGGCTCAGGTATCTTGTAGCGCTTCTTGCGCCGTGCATTCGGCGGTGCTTATTCCGCAGATTTATACGCAAATTCAACCCTTAGAACATATTCTATTTATTCGTAAAGAGACCCGCGTTCAGGCCAGTTCCATGGCCCGTTCGGTATACCGCCCTCCCATCGTTTAGCCTCTAGGCTGGTATTTGATTACCCTCAATACGGCCGTATTCCTTGGTAAACAACTAGGTAATGGCCTAGTGATGAGTCATCGTTTTTATTTTAAGGAACATCCTTAATGCTTAATGTTAAAAGCCTGAGGGTACTGCTGGCTTTGTGTTTGGGCTTATTGGGCTTCAATAGTGCAGCGCAGCAGTCTGACGCTGCTAGCAGCGGCGAGCAGATTTACCAAACCGCCGGCGGGTACGGCTGCAAGGCTTGTCATGGCGAGTTTGCTAATGGTGGCGGCAACGTCGGTGGCAACATTCGAGGCGCTAACTTGCAGCAACTGCAACAGGCGCTAAGCAATGAACCCACCATGCAGCTGCTCAAGGACAACTTGAGCGAGCAAGATCAGCTGCAACTTATCGCCTATCTACAGCAGCTGGGCTCGTATCAGTTACTTGAATGGACGCTGGGCGAGCAGGACTCGCATCAAAAGCAGACTATAGAGGCTAAAAGCGCTCAACTGGTGGTCACTAACCGCAGTTTTAATAGCGCAGAACTATCACTTGAAGGATTGGGACAGGGGCAAAGCTTAGTGCTTGATCCTTATGCAAGTAAAGCCGTGTTATGGCTGCCCAAACCGGGACAGTACCAGCTTCAGTATCAACAACAAATTTTCGATATAGAAGTTAGATAAGCGTCTAACTGGAGGCAAGGAAATGAATAAATTAGTTAAAACGCTGCTATTTTCGGTAGCTATGTTTAGTTTAAATGCCATCGCTAAGCCCGCGGTGGAACTGTATAAATCCCCTTCTTGTGGCTGCTGTGGGGAGTGGGCAGCAATTATGGAGCAGCAGGGCTATCAGGTAAATGTGCATCTGCAAAATGATTGGAGCCCCATTAAAGCTTCCTTTGCCATGCCGCCACAACTGGCTTCTTGCCATACCGCGGTGATCGACGGCTACATGATTGAAGGCCATGTTCCGGCGGCAGATATTGAACGTTTGCTCAGCGAGCGTCCTAAAGATGTTTCAGGTATCGCCGCACCGGGTATGCCGCGTTTTTCGCCGGGCATGGCCAGAAAGGGTGAGGCTTACCGCGACTTCAATGTGGTGGCCTTTGATAAGCAAGGCAAAATCAGTTTGTATCAAGGCTATT
>NZ_JBNKPP010000223.1:0-2662 GCF_050295395.1 Agarivorans sp. | reverse complement strand
ATCTGAACTTAATACCCGCTGTTGTATTGCTTGAGTTTTGCTCACCACTCGGGCCAACTCTTGCTGCTGACTATCGCTAAGCTCTTTTGGCACTTGCTGGAACAAAGCCAAACTGGTTTTCATACTAATATAAGCTTGGGTTTCATCCCACATAAGCGGCCTCCTCTACTCGAGTTAAGGCACGCTCTGGCACTTCCACATCCAACTCACCATATTGAATACGGTAGCTAGGCATAGAGCGAGCGTCACGACGCACCGCTAATACACTCACTACGCTGCCTTTGTTCGCCACAATCTCACCCTCTTGCGATAGGCTTAAGGTTAAGGCGGCTTTATCGCCGTATTCAAACTGGTTAGGCTGCCATACCAATTCGGCATCCATTAGCTCTGTTTCTTTACAGCCAATGGTGAGCCCACGATTTAAAAATTGTACTTGATAGATGATCTGGTTTTGTAGGTGAACCCCGGACTGACGTACATAACCGGTTGCGCCACGACGAACCAATAAAGCGCCCTTTTTACAACCAGGGAAACTGCCGTCGTTACGAATGTTTTCTACTACCCTAACTTTACATCCATATCCAAATTTTGCTGTGTTCATCTGCTCTACCTCTACTGTTAACAGCCACTACAAGATTGACACTGCGGCGCAGCATGAGCCAACACTACGCCCTTCTCTAATAAACAATAAGCCTTGGCCACTGCGGCTTTATACTCACTAAAAGTCTCGCAAGGCTGCTTCTCAAACACTTGGCTTAGTAAACGTAGGTATAACACCCGTTTCACCTGAACCAGACTTGGCTGATAAGGCACACCAAAATAGTCGAGAAAGCCTTCGGCACTGCTCAGCTCGGCTACATCCTGTAGTAAATCTGTATCCATTTGTAAACTTGGCTCCGACATTCAATTGCTCCTTGGCTTTTGCCTTGTTAGCTGGCCAAACCCGACATTACAGGGCTGCAGCATTGTTGATAAAAACCCAATAACTCTTGAGATGTGGGACTACGTTTATTCACTTCGGCCCAACCACACAATACGCCCCTTAAATCGCTACACTGCTGTTTATCTAGGTAAATACCCAGATCTTTATATACCGATGCAATGGCGGCATGGCCTGAGTGTTTACCCAATACCACGCTGTGCTCGCGACCCAACAAGGCCGGAGAAAAAGCCTGATAGTTATGTGGATCTTTAAGCAGGCCATCTACGTGTATGCCCGACTCATGGGTAAACACCTGTTGGCCAATAATGCTTTTGCTCACCGCCACACTTCGCCCTGAGGCTTTCTCTACCAAGGCACAAATACTGGGTAGTAAACGCAGCTTTACTTCGGGAATAGCTCGCTGGCCAGCCAACTTAGTCACATTTAGGGCCATTAATACTTCTTCTAAGGCGGCGTTACCGGCACGCTCCCCTAAGCCCATCACCGTGGTATTCACCGAGTCAGCTCCTGCTCGTATCGCCGCTAAGGTATTGGCCGTGGCCATACCTAAGTCGTCGTGCGCGTGCATCTCGATTTGCAAATCACAATGCTGCTTTAAGGCTTTAATGCTGATTTCTGTAGCAAAGGGATCTAATACCCCGAGGGTGTCGGCAAAACGTAAACGCACTGCGCCACACTGCTGAGCTAAATCGGCAATCGCGAATAGTTCGTCTAAGTGGGCACGGGAGGCATCTTCCATGCCTACACACACTTGCAGACCTAAATCTTGAGCCTGCTTAATGCCGCGTTCCAACTGCTTTAACAACTGTGCTTGAGTTAGCGACAGTTTGGACTGGCGCTGCTGGGTGGAGGCAGGAGCCGAGATGTCTAAATAATCTAAGCCTAACCACGCGGCCTGATTAATGTCGTCGCGATGTAAGCGACTCCAGCCCATGGTTTTAGTGCTGCGCAGTGAACTACATATGGCGCTGATTACCTCACGCTCCATCGGCCCCATGGCTGGCACACCTACTTCAAGCTCGGCCACTCCCGCCTGCTCTAAGCAGCCAGCAATGGCGAGTTTTTCCTCGGCGCTAAAGGCCACCCCGGCAGTTTGTTCGCCGTCACGTAAGGTGGTGTCGTTAATAATTAACATACGCCGCTCCTCTCACTGCCGCTTTAGGCATACACCGGGCTGAAACTTTGTTCAGCCGGTTGATTATTCGCCGCATCCCAATAAGGCGACAACATACGCAATTTCTCAACAATGCCAGGTAGTACTGCCAATACCTGATCCACCATCTCTTCGGTGGTAAAACGCGACAAAGAGAAACGAATAGCCCCGTGCGCCGCCGTATAAGGAATCTCCATGGCGCGCATGACATGCGATGGCTCTAAAGAACCCGAAGTACAGGCCGAACCCGATGAAACAGCAATGCCATGTTGGTCCAACATCAATAGAATTGATTCACCTTCGACAAACTCAAAGGCAATATTGCTGGTATTTGGCACACGATGTTTAGGATCGCCAGTAACAAAACAGTTGGGAATACGAGCCAATAGGCCCATTTCTAAACGGTCACGCATCATCTTAATGCGTGCGCTATCTTGTTCCATGGCAATGGTGGCTAGCTCTGCCGCCTTACCCAATCCCACAATACCACTGCAATTTTCGGTACCCGCGCGTCGTCCGCGCTCTTGGTGACCACCGCGCAGTAGCGGTCTGAATTTAGCGCCACG
>NZ_JBNKPP010000222.1:0-16680 GCF_050295395.1 Agarivorans sp. | reverse complement strand
AAACGTTCTACCTATCCGGCCAATCGCGCGGTATTGGCTGCCGAGAAACAAGCGGCCGGCAAGGCGATGATAAGTGCTATTCAACAGGCTTATTATTTACAGGCGAAAAACCCGTCAGAGTTTGAGGTATTAGTGGCTTTGGCCGAGCAGTTGAACTTAGACAAACAGCAGTTTATCGCAGATATGCAAAGTGAGGCCTTAAATCAACAGCTAATGGAGCAAATTGCGTTTGCCCGTAGTCTGCCTATTCAAGGTTTTCCATCATTGGTATTGTCTCAACATGGCCAACTGCATGCCTTGCAGCTCGATTACCGAGACGCTCAAGTCACGCTTGAGCATCTGGCTAGTTTATTGGCTTAAATGCCTAACTCATCTAACAAATCTTGATCAATGGTTTGCGCAAGATCTTTTGTTTCCTGATCGGCTTTCTTCTGTGATGCGGCTTGTTCGATAAGATCATCGGGATCAACATCATCTTCGGTTTCAAACTCATGAAGTTTAATAAACTCGGTTTTATCCATGGCGAGTTCTAGATAGAAGATGTTGTTCTTTTCCGTGGTAAAGGTCACGCGGCGCGCTTGCGGGCGATCCAAATTGGTGTCGATGGAAATTAATACCTGTTTATTTAAAGCCAACATTTTGGGTTGGTTTTGAGTTAAGGACGTTTGTAACTCTTTGCCAATCACGCCGGTAAAATAACCCACCATTTGGTTCATCAATTCACCCATTACGTTACCCACTTCGTCAGCAGTGTGCGCTTGGGCTAGCTCTGATTCAGGAATGCCCATGTGCAACATGTAATTACGGTAAATTTCCATCGCTGCATCAGCGGTAAAGTTAATCACCACTAATCCGGAGAAGCCTCCGTCAAACAACACGAAACAACCAATGTCAGGTTTTAAGCAAGTTTTGTTGATCTTCTGTACCATGGCGGAATACTTAATTTCGCTGGTGGTGGCTTTGCTTAATACGTTAGTGACCGAATTACACAGTGTCAGTAACACATCTTCGGTAGTAATGACTTTTAACTTTCTCATGAAAATCCTTTTTATTGCTTTGGTGCTTTTCACCAAGTTATGAGCTTAAGTATGGATGAAGTACCTTTAGCTGTATAGCGATGATTGCAGTGCTAACGCGGCTTATAGGTGTGAGTGTGAAGACGATCGAGAAATAAAAAAGCCCCAAAAAATGAGGCTTTTATCAGTAGTTGTTCGTGCTAACTACGGTTTAGTATTCAGCATTTTTTGGTGATCGAGGGAAGGGTATTACGTCGCGAATGTTACTCATTCCTGTAACGTAAGACACTAAACGTTCAAAACCTAAGCCGAAACCTGAGTGAGGCACGGTGCCGTAACGACGTAAATCACGGTACCAGCCGTAATCGTCTTTGTTTAGGTTCAGCTCTTCTAGACGAGCATCTAGCACGTCTAAACGCTCTTCACGTTGGCTACCACCAATAATTTCGCCGATGCCGGGTGCTAATACGTCCATTGCGGCAACGGTTTTACCATCGTCATTTTGACGCATGTAGAACGCTTTAATGTCTTTCGGGTAGTTTTTCACTACTACTGGCGCTTTAAAGTGCTCTTCGGCTAGGTAACGTTCGTGCTCTGAAGACATATCGATGCCCCATTCCACGTCGTATTCAAATTTACGGCCTGAGTCTTTTAGAATTTGAATCGCATCGGTGTAATCAACTTGAGCGAAGTCAGCGTTAACGAAGTTTTCTAAACGGCTAATTGCTTCTTTGTTGATGCGTTGAGCGAAGAAGTTCATGTCATCCATGCGCTCCTCTAGTACCGCGTTAAATACATACTTCAACATGTCTTCAGCTAGTTTGGCTACGTCTTCTAAATCGGCGAAAGCCACTTCTGGTTCTACCATCCAAAACTCGGCAAGATGGCGGCTGGTATTTGAATTTTCAGCACGGAAAGTCGGGCCAAAGGTATACACTTTAGAAAGCGCGCAAGCATAGGTTTCGGCGTTTAATTGGCCAGATACGGTCAAAAAGGTTTCTTTACCGAAAAAGTCTTGTTGGTAGTCCACCTCTCCTTTATCACCCAATGGCAAGTTGTTCATGTCTAGCGTAGACACACGGAACATTTCGCCGGCACCTTCGGTATCGCTGCCGGTAATAATTGGCGTGCTAACCCAAACATAACCTTGTTGGTGATAGAAACGGTGGATAGCCTGAGATAAACAGTTACGTACTCGTGTTACTGCGCCAATCACGTTAGTACGAGGGCGTAGGTGAGCATGTTCACGTAAGTACTCAATGCTGTGGCGTTTTGCCGCCATTGGGTAACTATCAGGGTTTTCTACCCAACCAAGTACCTCTACCTCTGCAGCTTGGATCTCAAATGATTGCCCTTGTCCAGGAGATTCAACCACTTCACCAGTTACTTTAACTGAGCAGCCTGTAGTGAGCTTTAATACGTCATTCTCATAATTGGGTAGGCTGTTGGGGGCGACGGCTTGAACCGCGTCGAAGCACGAACCATCGTGAATCGCCAAGAATGAAAGGCCTGCTTTAGAATCACGTCGAGTACGGATCCATCCCTTGATAGTAACTTGTTGACCAACGTTGAATTTTCCACTCAAAACGTCTGTCACTGAAGAATGCGTCATAGCAAACAACTGCTCCAATCTGATAGTGCTAATATTATAAGGCAACCAATGTTACTTCTTGAGGCTAAAGACTCAAGTAAAAATTGCTAAAACGCGGTAAATCTATAACTTATTGTAAGGAAACCTCGAAAACACACAGATATAGGAGGGTTGATGGGTAAAACAAATCGTAAAGAACGAAGAAAGGGACCCGATACCCTGCAAAGACTGATTGTATTGGTTTCCTTGCTAGCGTGGGTCATCTTTATTAGTGCCTTAGTGGTTTATCATTATGCACGGCCAGAAATTGCTTATAGTGCTTTTCAATCCAGCGGAACAGAAGTTTATCGTGACCACTGGGTTGAAGATTTAAGACAGGTATTTTTGTTATTGTTATGGACCTGCTGCGGTATTACCTTGGGTGGCATGCTAATTAACTGGAGCCGCTCGCGGCGCAGAACCGATTATTTCAAAATGAACACTGGTTTGTTGGCGGCCATCGTTATCGCTATTCTGCTATTTTACTACTTACCTTAACTCAAGCTTCTGCCATTACTTGATAAATCGCCGAGCTAAGTCGCTCCAGTTGAGCATCGCTAATGGTGTAAGGGGGCATCAGGTAAATCAATTTGCCAAAGGGTCTGATCCACACCCCTAATTCTACAAATTTCGCCTGAATTTGGGCTAAGTCTACCGGGTGCTTGGCCTCAACCACCCCGATCGCACCCAGAACCCGCACGTCGGCTACGGAATCCAAACTTAAACAGGCGGCCAAACCTTGGCTCAGCTGCGCTTGAATATGGTCTACTCGCTGTTGCCATGGGCTACTGAGCAACAATTCGATGCTGGCATTGGCTACGGCGCAGGCTAAGGGGTTGCCCATAAAGGTAGGGCCGTGCATAAACACTCCCGCATCACCACTGCAAATGGTGTGGGCGATGTGTTTGCTGGTCAAGGTGGCGGCTAGGCTCATATAGCCGCCGGTAAGGCCCTTGCCCAAGCACAAAATGTCGGGTTGAATTTGCGCATGTTCGCAGGCAAATAGTTTACCGGTGCGGCCAAAGCCGGTAGCGATTTCGTCGGCAATCAGCAATAAATCGTATTCATCACACAAGGCGCGCAGCGCTTTTAAATACTCAGGGTGGTAGATTCGCATGCCGCCAGCGCCTTGCACAATTGGCTCAATAATTACTGCGGCTATAGAACGGTGATGCTTAGCTAACAGCGTCTCCATTGGTGTTATATCGGCTTCGTTCCAAGGCTCATCGAAACGCGTCTGGGGTGCGTCACAAAAAAAGTGCTCGGCTAAAAAACCCTGATAAAGTTGGTGCATGCCACCTTGGGGATCGGAAACCGACATGGCGGCAAAAGTATCGCCATGGTAACCATTACGCACCGTGGCAAACTTGGCGCGGGGCTCTCCTTTGGCTTGCCAATATTGCAGCGCCATTTTTAAGGCCACTTCCACTGCCACCGAGCCCGAGTCACTGATAAACACTTGCTGTAGATTTTCCGGAGTCATGGCGACTAACTTTTTACATAAGTCGATGGCTGGTTGGTGGGTTAAGCCACCAAACATCACATGCGACATTTTACTGAGCTGTTGCTGAACGGCTTGATCCAATTGCGCAACTTGATAACCATGAATACAAGCCCACCATGACGCCATACCATCAACCAAACGGCGTCCATCTTCTAAGATCAACTCACAACCTTCAGCGGAGGCCACCGGATAACAGGGCAGTGGCTTCAAAGATGAAGTATAAGGATGCCAAAGGTGTTGCTGGTCGAATTGTAAATCAATGCTCATAAATTAACCGTTAGTAAAGTTGTTGTTTTTTTAAAGTTGACAGCGGCTTAACTGCGGCTAGACTAGCGGATTATTATTTCTAAAGGAAGTCCTGATAATGACCCAGACACTCCGCCACGATTGGACCGTATCGGAAGTAAATGACTTGTTTGCTTTGCCTTTTAACGATTTGTTGTTTCAAGCTCAGTGCGTACACCGCGCTAACTTCGATCCCAATCAAGTGCAGGTGTCTACCTTGTTGTCGATTAAAACCGGTGCTTGCCCAGAAGACTGTAAGTACTGTCCGCAGAGCGCCCATCATAAAACCGATTTAAAAACCGAGCGGCTTTTAGAAGTGGAACATGTGCTAAAAGAAGCTAAAAAGGCCAAGGAAAATGGCTCAACCCGTTTTTGTATGGGAGCGGCTTGGAAAAACCCGAAACAGCGTGACATGCCTTATCTCATTCAAATGGTGGAAGGGGTTAAACAAATGGGCATGGAAACCTGCATGACCCTAGGCATGTTAGAAAAACAGCAAGCCGAGCAGCTTGCCGAAGCGGGACTCGATTATTACAACCACAATCTCGATACCTCACGCGAGTTTTACCAAGAGATCATCACCACCCGTAGTTACGATCAACGCTTAGATACCTTGGAACATGTGCGTTCTGCCGGTATGAAAGTCTGTTCTGGCGGAATCATGGGCATGGGGGAAACAGCCACCGACCGCAGTGGTTTATTGGTGCAATTGGCTAACTTACCGCGTCACCCAGAAAGTGTACCGATTAATATGTTGGTAAAGGTGAAGGGTACCTTGTTGGAAAACGTCGAAGACATGGACCATTTCGATTTCATTCGCTGTATTGCGGTGGCGCGGATCATGATGCCACGCTCGCATGTGCGTCTTTCCGCGGGTCGAGAAGAGATGAACCAGCAAGTGCAAGCCTTGTGTTTCATGGCTGGGGCTAACTCCATTTTCTACGGCTGTAAGTTGCTCACCACTGCCAACCCCGATGAAAATCATGATATGCAATTGTTCAAAAAATTGGGGATCCGTCCAGAGCCGGCAAGTTTAAAAAACGGAACCGAAGAACAAGAACAAGATTTATATAAAAGCTTGGTTAAACAACAGCAAAAACTTAGCAACTCGCAGTTTTACGACGCATCTTAATGGCTTTTGAATTTATCCAAAGCCAGCTGGAGCAGCGTCGCCAACAGCAGTTATTTCGTCAACGTTGTACTCAAGATTCCGCGCAAGGTCGAGTGTTGGTTAGTGAAGGCAGGCAATACCTTAATTTTTCTAGCAACGACTACCTAGGCTTAGCTCGGCATCCTAAAATAGTTGAAGCTTGGCGCGAAGGAGCCAAGCGCTACGGTGTTGGTTGTGGTGGCTCGCCTTTGGTCACCGGCTTTCAAAGCCCTCACCATGACTTAGAACAGTTGCTGTGCGAGTGGCAGGGCAGACCTGCTGCCTTGCTGTTTAATAGCGGCTTTTCGGCCAACCAAGGGCTCATCAAAACGCTGCTCGGTAAAAACGATTTGTTATTACAAGACAAATTGAATCACGCCTCGTTAATTGAAGCGGGCATGTTAAGCGCTTGTCCGTCAAAACGCTTTGCCCATAATCAGCTTGAACAATTAACTCGACGGCTTGCTGAGCGAGACCAGCAAAACTGTTTAGTGATCACCGAAGGTGTATTCAGCATGGACGGTGATCAAGCACCAATAAAGGCCATGGCGCAGCTGTGCCAACAACATAATAGCTGGTTAATGGTAGATGACGCCCATGGTGTAGGATGCTTGGGAGAGCAGGGCCGTGGCAGCTTGAATCAGCAACAGGTAAATGCTGATGAGGTGCAAATACAGATGCTCACTTTTGGTAAGGCATTAGGAGTAGCAGGCGCCAGCCTTCTGTGTGATCAAGAGCTACATGATTATTTGATTAACTTCGATAAGAGCTATGTGTACTCCACCGCGATGCCGGCAGCGCAAGCGATGGCCATCAGCGCCGCGATAAAACTGGTGCGTGCTGATCATAGCCATCAGCAGCAACTACAAGCCAATATTCAGTTATTTAAGTGTTTAGCAGCTGAGCTGAAGCTCCCGCTTAGCCAATCAACTACCGCTATTCAGCCAATACTGATAGGAAGCAGTGAGCGAGCACTGGTCGCTAGTCAGCAATTAAAGCAGCAGGGGTTTTGGGTAACGGCAATTCGCCCACCTACGGTTCCCCCTAATACCGCGCGTTTACGTATTACTTTAAGTAGTCACCATCAGCGAGAGGATATTCACGCCTTATTAGCCGCACTGGCCAGCATTGTGGGTGAGCAACATGAACATTGATAAGCGTATAGTGGCGCAGGCCTTCTCCAAAGCCGCGCTCACTTATAATCAGTCGGCGCAATTGCAGCAGCAAGTTGGCCAGCATTTGTTGAGCTTGGCACCTCCGCGCTGTTATCAAACAGCATTAGACCTAGGTTGTGGTACCGGTTATTTTGCGCGGCCCTTGTTGAGCAAAGCGCAATCCTTATTGGCGATAGACTTATCCCATGCCATGGCCAGCCAAGCAAAGAGTGAACATGCCTCGATTACCGCCTTAGTTAGTGACGCCGAGCAACTGGCTCTGGCCAATAACAGCGTTGATTTGGTGTTTTCCAGCCTCGCATTACAGTGGTGTAATAGCCTATCTGGCGCACTGAGTGAGATTAAACGGGTCCTTAAGCCCGGTGGAGTGGCGCTCTTTTCTACCTTATTAGACGGCTCGCTTTATGAGTTACAACAGGCTTGGCAGGCAGTTGATCAACGGCCCCACGTTAATCGCTTTTTAACTCAAGCGCAGGTGGCTGATGCCATTAGTAATGCGGGTTTTAATCCTCAAGGCTTGAGCGCGGAAACGGTGATAATGGCTTATCAGCATCCTTTAGCCTTACTTAAAGATCTAAAAGGTATTGGGGCAAACTATGTGGTGGGGGCGAAACGTCGAGCTAGCACTCCAGCGCAGCTCAACAAAATGATCGAGATTTATCAGCAAGATTTTAGCTTAGCGAGTCAACCAGAATCGGTGAGTGCGACTTATCAGCTTGGCTACGGAGTATTAATTAATGACTAAAGCGGTTTTTGTGACCGGTACGGATACCGAAGTGGGTAAAACCTTGGTCAGCTGCGGCTTGATTGCCGCCTTACAAGCGCATTACTCGGTGGTGAATGGCTACAAGCCAATAGCGGCCGGCGCGAGTTATCAGCAGCACGGCCTAGTTAATGATGATGCCTTGGCGCTAATGCAGGCGAGCAGTGTAGATTTAAATTATCAGCAAGTGAATCCGGTGGTATTTGAACCGCCCATCGCTCCGCATATTGCAGCGCATTACGCCAGACAAAGCATTGATCTTGAGTTAATCAGCCAAGGTTTAGCCGAGTTAAGAGCGCAGTCAGATTGCGTTTTAGTAGAAGGAGCCGGTGGTTGGCACGTTCCATTAACTGAGCAACAAACGCTATCGCAATGGGTGGCGGAGCAAGCTTTGCCGGTGATTCTAGTGGTAGGAGTGAAACTAGGTTGCCTCAACCACGCTCTATTAACCGCAGAGGCGATTGCCGCTAGTGGAACTAAACTGATTGGCTGGGTGGCGAACAACCTAGCAGAAGAAACCGAAGTGTCGGCACAAAACGTTAATTACCTAAAGCAGGCTATTGCAGCCCCCTGTATTGGCGAAGTTCCTTACCTTACTGATCTCAACAACTTCTCACTAAAAGATTGTTTTAATATCAATAAATTTATTAATCAAATGTAAAGATAAAAAATACGATGTTAAAGCATTGAAAAATGTGAGCTATACCCAATATATTATAGGTGTTGAACAACTTCACCCCTATTGAGGAAGACGATGAAGCGTATATTGTTGTTTTTAGCGACTAACTTAGCGGTAGTTTTAGTGCTAGGTATAGTCATGAATATTGTGTTCTCTGTTTTGGGTATTTCTACTCGAAGCGTGGGCGGACTATTGGTGTTTTGTGCCATTTTTGGTTTCGGTGGGTCAATTATCTCCTTGCTGATTTCAAAATGGATGGCCAAACGTTCAACCAATGCGCAGGTGATTACTACTCCACGTAACCAAACTGAAGCTTGGTTAGTCGATACCGTAGCGCGTCAAGCCAAAGCTGCTGGTATTGGTATGCCTGAGGTGGCGATTTACCATGCGCCGGATATGAACGCCTTTGCCACTGGTGCCAAAAGAGATGATGCTCTGGTGGCCGTAAGCTCCGGTCTATTAGACAACATGACGCGTGACGAGGTGGAAGCGGTATTAGCCCACGAGATAAGCCACATTGCCAATGGCGACATGGTTACTCTGACCTTGATTCAAGGTGTGGTGAATACCTTTGTAATGTTCCTGGCACGTATTATTGCTAACGTGATTAGCTCTAGCATGAGCAATAACAACGAAAATGGCCAAGGCATGGGTACCTTTGCTTATATGGCCACCGTGTTCGTGCTAGAAATGGTGTTTGGTATTTTGGCTAGCATCATTGTGATGTGGTTCTCTCGTCAGCGTGAGTACCGTGCCGATGAAGGCTCTGCTAAGTTAGTCGGCAAAGAAAAAATGATTAATGCCTTACAGCGTTTAGGTGGAAGCCGTGAACCTGAAATGGAAGGTTCGTTAATGGCCTTTGGGATTAACGGTAAGCGTTCAATCAGTGAGCTATTCCTTAGCCATCCTCCTTTAGAAAAACGCATAGCCGCGCTTAGAGCCCGCTAAGACCAGTGTTTTTTGTAAAAATAAAGTGCCAATCTATTGGCACTTTTTTGATCTGGCACGTGATTTTTAATTCTAAAATTTTAAGTTTGTAATATTGGCTTTGTTTTTTGTGGTGTTTACTTTCTTTTTCCAGCTAAGCCAAGCAGAATAAGTTTTTTACCCAGTCGTCTACTCAGGAAGAGTGAGCTGTTCAAGGATATGAAGTTAAGTATTTTATATGATAAAAGCTGGCGTATAAGCCTGGTTGGATTAGTGTGTAGCTTGTTGCTAGCTTGCCAAATTCAGCAACAGCCACTTCGGGTTGCCTTGTCTCCTTGGTTGGGTTTTGAGCCGATCTTTCTCTCCAAACAATTAGCCTACGTTGGCGCGGAACAATATACCGTTAGTGAATTAACCACGCCTAGCCATGTGATGCATGCTTTAAAAAGCGGCCAAGTAGATGGCGCATTTTTAAGTTTAACCGAAGTCATTAATTTACTCGCCGAAAGCGTCGACTTAACCATTGTTGCTGTGGTTGACCGCAGCGTTGGCGGAGATGCCTTAGTCAGCCAAGCCGATATCTCGCAAGTGAGCCAACTTACCGGTAAGCGCATTGGTTATGAAAGTAAATCGGTGGCGTCTTTGGTGATGGACGATTGGTTAAACAACGAAGATGTGAATGCAGATAATTTTGTATTGGTTGAAGCCAAGTTAGATGAACAACTGGCTTTATTCCGTAAGGGGGAAATCAGCGCAGTAATGACTTCCGGGCCGATCCAAAGCCGTTTGGTCGACAACTTATCGGCCAATGTGTTGTATCAGAGCGGTAGCCAAGGCGAGCCTTATTATCGGGTCATGGTGGTACGAACTGAGGTATTGCACGAGAAGAGCCGCCAATTAGGCCAACTGTTGAGTAATTTTTTCGCTGCGCAAAGCTGGTTGCAAGAACATTCAAGAGAAGGCTATAAGTTGATCGCCAAACGTAACCAGCTGTATAGCAAAGAAGTTCGCCAAGCCTATTCGAAAATACAAATGCTAAACAAACAACAAAGTATTGCCTTGCTTTCCGGTGAGGTGATGATTGGTCATGCGCAGCAAAAGGCGCAACGTATGGCTGAATTAGAACTCATTCATCGCTCTCCTGATTTAAGGAGAAATTTTACTAGTGAATGGTTGACGGAGTTTAGTGGTGTTTAGCTTAAAACGCATTTCTCTAAGTGTGGTTATTCCTATCTTAGCCTTGGTATTGTTGTTAATTGCCCAAGGTTTATTATTAGCAGGCACCTTAAACGAACAAAAACAGCAGTTGGCCAAAGATACCAGTGTTAGCTTGCTCAACTCCGCTTACCAACTGCAACAAACCCTGTCAGATAGTCTGTCTCGTCATCAGTGGAATATTGCTGAGCGTCAACTCACTTTGTTTGCGTTAAATCATCAATTAGATTCACTACAAATTATTGATCCGCAAGGCTTGGTGCAGTTATCTAACAAACGTGCGGAGAAAAGCTTATTTGCTGCCGATAACGCTAACTTCTTCAACAGTGACTTATTCCAACAGGTGAGGGAGACGCGTTCACCCATCAAGCAAATTTTAGCTAAGCAATGGCAGGTAAATTTGTATTTGCCCTTAGACATGGGGCCGCGGGAAGACAGCTTACGCCGTCCCGAGCAAGGGGCGATATTTGTTAGCTATAACCTAGAGAACAGTTGGCTGGTCAAGCGGCGAGCCATTTTTGATGAAGCAGTTAAAAGCTTTATTTATATGTCGATTGCCATGTCCTTGCTGGTATTAATGTTAAACCGCTTATTGGTTCAGCCGATTAACCGTTTGGTTGGCCGCACCCGACAGATCCAAACCCAAAGTAATGCGCAAATAGTGGCAAAAAGTCAGGGCGAAATTGGCGCCTTAGAACATGCCATTGGCAAAATGGCCGATGGTATTCATAGTAGCTTCGCCCAGTTGCAACGCAGTGAACAGCGCTGGCAGTTTGCTTTAAGTGGTTCTGGAGATGGTATTTGGGATTGGAACTTGATTACCAATACAGTGTATTACTCGCCACAATGGAAAGCGATGCTGGGTTTCCAAGAGCACGAAATTGGCGAAAAAATCGAGGAATGGGAATCGCGCATTCACCCCGAAGATCTTGATAAAACTCTGAACGAACTACGTAAACACCTGAAAAAGAAAACCAAAGTGTATGAAGCCATGCACCGAGTTCGCCATCGTGACGGCCATTACCTGTGGGTATTGTCGCGCGGCATGGTAGTAGAACGTAGCGAGCGAGGCTTACCGTCACGGGTGATTAGTACCCAAACTAATATCTCTGAGGTGCGCTCTGCCCAAGAATTAGTCCGTTTTCAATCATCGCACGACGACATTACTCGCTTGTCAAACCGGCGTAAGTTGCTGGAAAATTTAGATTTAGAGATTGAACGTGGCCGTAAAAACAACAAAATTGGCGCACTGATTTATTTAGATATCGACCATTTTAAAAACGTAAACGACATGTTGGGGCATGCTGCTGGCGACTTGTTATTACGCTTGATTGCACACCGCTTAAGAGAAGGGCGCAGTAGTGCCGAAACGGTGGCGCGTTTAGGTGGCGATGAATTTGCACTGTTAGTACCGAATCTGTCTAACGACCGAGAAGAAGCGCAGTACTTAGCCAGTCAAATCGCCGAGCAGCTTGGTCGAGTGATTCACAAAGAGTTTGTGATTAAGGGTAACCAGATTTCGCTTAACCTTACCACCGGTGTGGCACTGTTCCCCAACCAAGACAGCAATGCCACTGAAATCCTCAGACAAGCCGACATCGCGCTCTATCATGGTAAAGATCATGAGCGCTCTAGTGTGCACGTTTTTTCTGAGAAAATGGCCGATGAAATTCAAGAACGTCATCAACTCACTAAGCTGATGCGTCACGCCTTAGAAAGCGAAGATATGGTGGCGTACTTCCAGCCGCGTTATAACGCCAATTACGAAATGGTGGGGGCAGAAACGTTGTTGCGCTGGTTCGACACCAAACTGGGTTGGATTTCACCAGGGCGCTTTATTCCTCTTGCGGAAGAAAACGGTTTAATTTTAATGCTAGGGCAATGGGTGATGCGTAGCGCCTGTGAAACCTTAAAAACGTGGCAAGACCGCGGACTACCTGAAAACTTTAAAACTTTGTCGATAAACGTCAGCCCTAATCAGTTCCACCGCGATACCTTTGTGCAGGAAACCTTGGACATTATCAAGGCTTCTGGTTGTGACCCGCGTTTAATTGAATTAGAGATCACCGAAGGCGTCTTGGTAGATAACGTACAAGATACGGTGCGAAAAATTCAGGCACTACGTGATATTGGAGTGCGTTTCTCGGTGGATGATTTTGGTACTGGCTACTCCTCTTTGGCCTATCTGAACAAACTACCAATTAACTGTTTGAAGATTGATAAGTCTTTTGTGAGTGAGTTACAAAGTGGTGGCAGTGAATGTGCCATTATCACCACCATTATCTCGATGGCGGAAAACTTAGACTTAGAAGTGATTGCCGAAGGGGTAGAAACCGAGTATCAACTGGAGTTTCTTAAATATCGTCGTTGTACGGTATATCAAGGCTTCTATTTCAGCGAAGCCTTGGAGCCAGAAATCTTTGAAGAACGCCTGTTTGTTGGCCAAAGCGCTATGGCTTAAAGCTAAATAAGTCATTCGAAATAGCTAAAGTCAAATCACAGAAACTGCTTTTGTTGCCATGTAAGTTAGCGTTGTTGTTACTCTCTTATTTGGCAGCATTTGCTGGTTAATTTTCAAGACGCCTAGCAGATGGAGGCAGAGTGAATATTGGGATCTATATCTACCAAGATGCGGAAGTCTTAGATTTTTCCGGGCCTTTTGAAGTGTTTAGCACAGCAAAAAGGTTACAGGCTAGCGACTGGACGGTGTTTTTAGTCGCCGAAACTCAAGACCCTGTGGTGGCTCGAGGGGGCTTTCGCGTATTACCCGACTATTCGATAGATGCTCTTCCTCCTATCGATCTATTGATTGTTGTTGGCGGAGTGCATACAGATGAAATGCTCAAACCCAATGTACTGGCTTGGATTGCTCAAGTCGACCAACAAGCGAGTAAAGTGGCATCGGTGTGTACCGGTGCATTTTTGTTGGCCAACGCCGGGCTGTTAGATGGCCTAGAAGTGACCACTCATTGGGAAGATATCGCCGATTTAAGCGCTGAGTTTCCGCAGTTGAAAGTAGTCAGTGACAAACGTTGGCTTAACGCTGGCAAATATACCACCTCTGGCGGAATATCCGCGGGCATTGATATGAGTTTATTTTTAGTAGCGCAACTTGAAAGTTATGCGCTGGCAGAGCGGGTTGCTCGGCAAATGGAATATCATTGGCAAAAACGTTGTGAATAATACGCGCTTAGGCTGATCATTAAGGCGCTGCTAGTAGAGAGACAATACATGGATGTAAGCAAAAAGCACCTAGCCGCCGCTGCGGCCGAAAATATCATTTCAGCTGAACAGGCCGATGCGCTGTATCGGTTCTTAAGCGAACAAACCAAAGATACGCCTAGATTCACCTTTACCCATGTGCTTTATTATTTTGGCGGATTGATCGCCATTGGCGCAATGAGTATATTTATGACGCTGGGTTGGGAGGCCTTTGGTGGCGGCGGGATCTTGGTTATTTCCTTAGTTTATGCGGCCCTGGGTTTGAAACTTAGCAGCGTTTTTGCAGCTAAGCAGCTCAATATTCCCGCCGGTATTTGCGCCACCTTTGTGGTGTGTTTAACGCCTTTGGCTGTATATGGTTTGCAAGTTTACTTAGGGCTGTGGCCCGATAATAGCGTTTATCGAGATTATCATCGTTACATACAATGGCATTGGCTATATATGGAATTGGCCACCCTAGCAGTGGGGGCGGTGATAGCTTGGAAATATAAATATCCCTTCTTGTTTATGCCAATCGCTGCCACGCTCTGGTACATGAGTATGGATATCAGCGCCATGCTCTCGGGCGGCGATTATTCCTGGGAATTACGAAAACTGGTCTCGCTATATTCAGGACTATTGATGATTGGTTTAGCCTTTTGGGTGGACATTCGCACTCGCAAACAAGCCGATTACGCCTTTTGGCTGTACCTGTTTGGGGTATTGGCGTTTTGGGGCAGTTTGTCTTTGATGCACTCCACCAGTGAGCTGTCAAAGTTCTTCTATTTGTGCATTAACCTCACCATGATAGGCATAGGTGTATTATTAGTGCGGCGAATTTTTGTGGTATGCGGAGCCCTAGGCGCCTGCGGCTACCTTGCTTATTTGGCGTCTAGCGTATTTAAAGACAGCTGGTTATTTCCGGTGGCCTTAAGTGTCATTGGCTTAGCCGTTGTTTACCTTGGCGTATTATGGCAAAAACACGAGCAAGCCATTACCCAAAAATCACGTGCCATATTGCCTACTGCTTTGCGAGAGTTATTGGAAGCAAAAGCATAGTGCTTTAGCTAATGTTTATGTTTATAGCTGCTCGTCATGCAGTTAAGTGTTTTTCAGTTTAAGAGGTAAAAAATGAAAAATGTTATTTGTCTTGTTCTCCTGTTGCTTCCTTTAATCACTAGCCCTGCTGCTTACTCACAGCAGGATACAGAGCTAAACCAATCGCAAGCACCAAAAACTGAGACTGAGCGAGCCAAGGCTAGGCTTATGGAAGCTATAAAGCAGCGAGATGAAGCCAAAAAACCAAAAAAAACCAGTCGAAAAGTCGGCGAAATTATGAGCGAACAACCGTGTGCATGCGTTTTTAATAATACGAACATGTGGAATCCTGAGAAGATCCTGTGGAAGGATCAGTATTACGTTTGTGGTCATTATTTAGACGATGGCCGCTGTGAATATGTGAAGCTCATGGAAGAGGCCACGACTGAAAATAATTAGTAACGTAGCAAGCTTAGCCATGCTCGTTTTTTTAAATGAAGGTAATAGATGTAAATGCCAATACAAAAGATTGTGGATGTTAACTGGCCGCAGATAGTTGAATTACAAGGGCAAGTGTATTTGTCTATAGAGCCAGAAACGCTGCAAGTGTTGAAGAGTAAGTGGTTAAATTCACCAGACAGCTGCTTCATATATCAAGAGCAGGGCGAAGTTATCGGCTACTTGCTGGCTCATGCTTGGCATGGGCAAACCCCGCCTAAACTATTTAAGCCCTTAACAACCAACAGCCAAGCTTCGGTACTGTTTTTACATGACCTTGCCGTGGCGAAAGCAGCAGCGGGTAGAGGTATTGGCAAAAGTTTGTTTACTCACCTCCTTAAGACGGCCCTGGCTAAAGGCTACCAGCAAATTATGTTGGTAGCGGTACAAGACTCATTCCCGTTTTGGCAGAAGCAAGGATTCAAAACAGTGAATCAGCCGGTTGACCCAAGTTATGGCGAAGCCGCCCAGCTAATGATTAAGACCCTTGTCGTATAAGTGAGACAATTAAAAATCCGCAGTCTCTATCTTGTATTACCACAGCCTTAAGCCCCACTGTAGGCCGGTTTGCAGCAGGCTAATGGCTAGCTGTATTCATTTGTATACTTCACCAAATCACAACTAGGCTTCTCGCCCAGAGTATTTGTATGGCATTTAAGCGGGGTGAACTATCCTCATAGAGTACTTCTTTAAAGGAGGAAGATATGTCTGATTCATTGTATGTTCGTTTAGGTGGCACAGAAGGAATCACCAAGTTAGCCGGTGATTTGGTAGATATTCATCTGGCAAACCCCAAAATCTCGCCAAGGTATGCAAACAGCAATGTAGCGGCTTTAAAAAATGGCGCAGCTACGTTTTTTATTGCCGGTACCGGAGGCCCCAACGTTTACCAAGGTAAGGATATGGTGGCGACACATAAAGGCATGAATATTAGCGGTGAAGAGTTTCTTGCCGTGTTAGACGATGCCTTAGAGGCGCTTAATAAAAACGATGTAGGCCAGCGAGAGAAAGAAGAGGTATTGTTCGTTCTTTATAGTATGAAGCCGGAAATAGTCAGCCTATGAGGCGATACCTAAAATGCTTGCTGCAAAGCTAATATCACTCTCCCTTTAGTCACGCTTTGTTGAGGGGAGGCGATGTTTGCTTTGCCAAGCCTTATTCTCGCCAATGTTCAACTGTTCAATCGCCACCTGATAACGATTATTCACGCTGCTTTTCGCCAACTCTTGAAAGCAAAAAAACTTAATACAGGCTGTTATTGCCGATCCCACCTTTGGCTTAGCTCAAACCCTTTAGCTAAGTTGGCCAAGCAAGCCATACACTGTTGTTATGGCTAGATAAATGCGGGCAAGATGCAGGCCTTAGCTACCAAGCTCTCACAATGTGCACGTTTCCCGTTTTGCTGCTCGTTAATATCAAACCATTCTGATAGAGTTGTTATTAATCAAGGGCTTCGCTGAGGCGAGGCTGAGTTAATAGCTTGATTAAATGCGCATGCGCGTTTTTCCAGTTACGTGTGCATGCGCACTATACAAATGTTATACGCCAATAGAGTATCGCGTGATTTTTAGGGCAAGGATGTTAGGTCAATAAAGAGAA
>NZ_JBNKPP010000221.1:0-2257 GCF_050295395.1 Agarivorans sp. | reverse complement strand
CCGCTCAAGCGGTAACATGGGTATTAGGAAAGCAAACATGGCAAAGTATTCGTTAGGCAAGGAAAAAATTAAGGTTTTGTTGTTAGAGGGTCTACACCCTAGTTCACTAGAATCTTTCCAAGCAGCAGGTTATGACAACGTTGAGATGATCAAAACCTCGCTAGCGGAAGACGAGTTGATTGAAAAAATCAAAGATGTGCATTTCATCGGCATTCGTTCCCGCACCAACCTAACCGAACGCGTTCTTGCTGCGGCCAATAAGCTAGTAGCGATAGGTTGTTTCTGTATTGGTACTAACCAAGTTGACCTAAAAGCCGCCCAACAAAAGGGTATTCCTGTATTTAATGCCCCCTTCTCTAATACGCGCAGTGTGGCCGAATTAGTGCTAGGTGAAATTATTTTACTACTTCGTGGCATTCCAGAAAAAAATGCCAAAGCGCACCGTGGCGAATGGATTAAATCGGCAGATCACTCTTATGAAGCTCGTGGTAAAACTCTGGGCATCATCGGTTACGGCCACATTGGTACTCAGCTAAGCATCCTAGCGGAAACCTTAGGCATGCGTGTGTACTACTACGACATCGAAAACAAACTGTCACTAGGTAACGCTAGTCAAGTGGCTGACTTAAACCAATTACTGGCTATGAGTGATGTGGTGAGCTTACACGTGCCAGAAACCCCACAAACCAAATACATGTTTGGTGAAGCACAATTAGCAGCAATGAAAACTGGTTCAATTTTGATCAACGCTTCACGTGGCACCGTGGTAGACATTGACGCCTTAGTGTCAGCCTTAGATAGCAAGAAAATTGCCGGTGCGGCCATTGATGTATTCCCCACAGAGCCTAAATCAAACAAAGAAGAATTTCAGTCTCAGCTACGTGGCTACGACAATGTAATTCTTAGCCCACACGTTGGCGGCTCAACTCAAGAAGCTCAAGAAAATATCGGTATTGAAGTGGCATCTAAGTTGGCTAAATACTCAGACAATGGCTCTACCTTGTCGGCTGTTAACTTCCCTGAAGTAGCCTTACCTGAGCATGTTGGCACTAGCCGCTTGTTACACATTCACCATAACCAACCGGGTGTGTTAACCAAGATCAACGCCGCCTTTGCTGAAGAGTCAATTAACATTGCCGCTCAGTACCTACAAACCAATGAAAGCATTGGTTACGTGGTGATTGATGTAGAGAGCTCTCAGTCTGAGCAAGCGATTGCTAAATTGAAAGAGATTGAAGGCACCATTCGTGCTCGCGTATTGCACTAAGCAATAACAAGCTCGCTAAAAACCAGTCGCAAGGCTGGTTTTTTTATGTCTGAGTATTAAGCAAGGCGCCCAGAAGTGTCCTCACCAGCAGCTGTATATTTACAAAACTGGGCAGATTATGCGAATCTTAGCCCCAATACTTATGATGATATGGTTTCAGGCAAGCAGTACATGGCAGTAGCAAGCAGTAAAAAAACCGCATTAAACCGGCGACCCCTTCATATTGAAGTTGCGGCACTGGTGCGAGAAATGATCAAAGATGGTTCACTAAAACAAGGTGAACACATTAAAGAAATTGAACTCTGCGAGCAACTAGCGGTAAGCCGCACCCCCTTACGCGAAGCCCTAAAAGCCCTGCACGTTGAAGGTTTGGTGCATATTGAAACCAACCGCGGCTCTTGGGTATCCAAGATTAGTGCTCAAGAATACTTAGATGCCTTTGAAGTAATGAGTAGCCTTGAGCGTAAAGCAGCAGAGCTGATGACCGAACGCGCCACCGATCAGCAACTCAAAGAACTGTTTATCATTCATCAGCAGATGGAAAACTACTTCCAACAAAAAGACAAAAAGAACTACTTCAAGAAAAACCAGCAGATTCACTCCAGCATTATTCGCGCCTCGGGCAATCAAAAACTCTGTCAGCTACACCAGCAATTGCTTAACCTAGTCACCTATGGCCGCTTTCAGGCCATCAATTCAGACTACCGCTGGAAAGAATCGATGCAGGAGCATCAAGATCTTATTAAGGCGCTATTGCAACGCGATGGTAAAAAGGCCGGTGAGATCCTCTCCACCCATGTGATGCATACCGGACATGTGCTAGCGAAAATGTTTGAGCAAGCCTAAACACTCCCTGCGCGCTAGCGAATAGCCCGCTGTTCGCTATTGCACCAACTCGTTTAAAACCCGCCGCACAAAAGCACCAAACCAGTGCAATTTTATACTGGCATTTATCTTAAAATTCACACCAAACACATAAACCATTGAAAA
>NZ_JBNKPP010000220.1:0-2115 GCF_050295395.1 Agarivorans sp. | reverse complement strand
CTGGTGTTAACTGCAAACCTTTAAGTTGATGTACATCGCCTATGCTAGCAGCAGCCTGCATAGCACCAGCACCATAAAGGGCGGCAGCAATAGTACAAGTTAGTATTTTAAGCTTCACTTTGCTTTCTCCATTATTGTTATTGCGAGCCGTTTTTAGGGGCCAGCTGCCTAGCGGCATACCATCTAAGCACTCAAGTTGGAGAAAACCTCAACACTTTTACGTAGCATTTTGTACAATCTGATAACACAAGAAAAACACAAAACTCACACATCCCTTTGCAGACAAAGATGTAGCATTTTGTAGCACTATGAATAATTATGCTTAAATTCTGTGAACAAAATGATAGGCTGAGGCTCGTCTTAATGCGGTTTAGCAATGCATTTAAACAACATTGGGGATTATCTAAGAAGTGGCAGTTAACGTCAGAAAACAATGCTTACCGCTCGTACTACTACTGAGTTGGTGTACCACACTGCAAGCTAAAGAAATTGAAACAGTTTCCGCCGGAGACTGGCAGATTTCCCTTGCCGCAGGTTATGGCGCACTCGAAAACCCAAGGGCAAAAGTTGAAAATATCAACACTTGGATACTGCCCACTTGGTATTACTACGGTGAGAACTTTTATGTCGAAAACTTCACCTTAGGTTACAGCCTGTACGAGTCAGAAAGCTTTATTGTCGACCTACAGACGCGTTTTAATGAGGACGGATTTTTCTACGAATTCGATGGACTGAATAAACTATTACTGAGTGATATTTTAGGTTATACCCCAGTGAAGCAGCCCATCAATCCTAAAGTCGTCAAATTCGAGGAAATTGAACGCAATCTTTCCTACCTAGGTGGACTCAATGCCACTTGGGTGACGCCCTATCTCGATATCAGCCTAGGTTACTTCCACGATATTACCGGCGTTCACCAAGGTAACGAGATCCAGCTTAGACTCAAACGCAGTCAGGCGTTTTCATGGGGGGCGCTCGGCTTTGAGATTGGGGCAATTCGCAAGAGTGAAAACCTCGTCGGTTACTACTATCAGCTCACTAAAGAAGAAGAAGGCCCGCTGCGAACCAAATATCAACCCTCAGCCGCCATCAATTACCATGCCCGCAGCGTGGTCAATGTGCCCATTTTCGACAGCGTTAATTTTGTGGCTATACTCGAATATACTTGGTTAGGACAAGAAATCACTGACAGCGTATTGATAGATAAAGCTGGCTATGTTTCTGGATTTGTTGGAATTAGCTATGACTTCTAAGGCATACCATTCCAATTCGCTGTGGCTCACCTACTGCACCTATTGCAGCTTAATGATTGCCTGTTTCGTCAGCCTATCTTGCCTCGCCGACGAATTGAGGATCACACCAAATACCTGTGCAGTGACACTAGAAAAGCCCTACTGCCACTTAGACTTACTGATTGAATATCAATCGGATATTCCGCAATCACTCTGTGTATGGCTCACGACAGAAACCGTTGCTATCGCCTGCTTTCAAGATAGGCTCGATTTTAAATACCAAATACAACTGACCTTAGCGAAAGATACCTTGTTCGAACTCAGGGATCCCAAAAACAATAGCTTAGTGACCACCGCATTAGTCAAAGTCGCTAAGTTTGAACCCGCCAACCCCAGAAGACGTCGTGGACTGAACTGGAACTTATTATGACAAGCGCGCCAATGCCTGAACCCTTATCGCAAATCCTGTTAATTGAAGACGACCAACCCCTTGCCGAACTGGTCTGCACTTATTTAACCCAAGAAGGTTACAAGCTTATCCATTTAGATAATGCCGAAGACGCGCTGATCCGCCGGGATACCGATGAGTTTGATCTGATCATTTGCGATGTCATGCTGCCAGGGCAAGATGGCTTTAGTATTTACCCGCAGTTAGCGGCGAGTTATCCCTGCCCGATTATCTTCCTGACGGCGCTCGATAATCATGCCGATCAGATTCGAGGATTAAATCTTGGCGCCTGCGATTATTTGCTCAAACCCGTAGTACCCCCTTTACTGCTGGCGCGGATTAAGGCCAACCTGCGCAAACAGCAATCCAGCAGTAGCCGCAGTAAACTTAAGTTACACGACCTGTTTTTAGACCCCAACCTACAGCAAGTGAATC
>NZ_JBNKPP010000219.1:0-6504 GCF_050295395.1 Agarivorans sp. | reverse complement strand
CCTTTGGCTGATGGCTTCCGTAACTGGCAAAAGGCCAATTATGTAGTGATGCCAGAAGAACTATTGCTAGACCGAGCTCAGTTAATGGGACTCAGCGCGGTAGAAATGACGGTATTAATTGGTGGCATGCGGGTATTGGGCACCAACTACGATGGCACAGCCCACGGGGTATTCACCGACCGAGTGGGGGTCTTAACCAACGACTTCTTCGTTAATCTGACCGACATGAACTACAGCTGGGAGCCAAAGGGGCGTAATCTTTACCACATTAATCAGCGCAGTAGCGGTGAAACTAAGTGGACCGCAACCCGGGTGGATTTGGTATTTGGTTCTAATTCCATCCTGCGTGCTTACGCCGAAGTGTATGCCCAAGACGATAATCATGAAAAATTTATCAAAGATTTCGTTGCCGCATGGACCAAGGTAATGAATGCTGACCGGTTCGACCTAGTGTAAAAGTTATCGTCTTACTTTTTTGCTGATTTGGTTGTAAGTTATTGTTATATTTGGTTATTTGTTAATTTTAAGCCCAGCCCCTTGTCGCTGGGCTTCTTTGTTTTGTTGTCCTTGGCTTAAGCCTTCCTCATTTCTGCTATCTGCTGTCACCGCGTTTTATTGCCTAACGATGGTCTAGTCCATCAAAAGCGAGTTATTCGTAGGTAATTTTTCACCTATTATGCGCTCACTTGCTTAAGACCGCCCCACAGCAGGGGCATTGGTAGCATTAAGGTAATAATTTTCTCACAACATGATGGTTCGTTTAAGAGTCACTCAACAAACAGGAACACAATATGTCACACGATAAGCACGCTGATTTATCTCCTTACGAGCAATTCAATATCGAGATCCCTAAAGATTTCCCTGAAGAAGGCATGGCTGCTCGCGCCGCTGCTGCCCTAGTAAAAAGTGAATGCTGGACCGACGCTAATCCCATGCTTAATTTGTCATCTTTTGTGACAACTTTTGTTGAGCCAGAAGCGGCTGAAATCTTCAAAGAAGGTTCTTTCCGTAACTTTGCTGACCCAGATATGTACCCTCACACTAAAGCCACCGAAGAAAAATGTGTACGTTGGTTACATGACTTATGGAATGGCCCTAAAGACGTAGAACCTTATGGCGCGGCTACCATTGGCTCTTCTGAAGCTTGTATGTTGGCGGGTCTTGCGCACAAGTGGAACTGGCGTCAAGCGCGTGAGAAAGCAGGTAAAGATGCTTCACGTCCAAACATGGTAACTGGCGGTAACGTTCAAATTGTATGGAAAAAATTCCTTAAATACTTCGACGTTGAGCCACGCATCGTTCCACTAAAACCTGGTCAATACTGCCTAACTGCTGAGCAATTAGACGAATACGTTGATGAAAATACTATCTGTGTGGTTGCTATTGCTGGTCAAACCTTCACTGGTGAAGACGATGATTTCCAAGGCATTCACGATTGGTTAGACGCTTACGAAGAAAAAACCGGCGTATCTATTCCTATGCACATTGATGCGGCTTCTGGTGGTTTTGTTAACCCCTTCTTATACCCAGAGTATGAGTGGGACTTCCGCCTACCACGTGTGCAATCAATTAACGCTTCTGGCCACAAATTTGGTTTAGTACCTCCTGGTCTAGGTTGGATTATTTTCCGTGAGCGTGCGGTATTTAATGAAGACTTGGTGTTCTACGTGAACTACCTTGGCGGCGAAGCGGCGACTGCCACGCTTAACTTTAGTAAGAGTTCGGCAACCGTATTAGCCCAATACTACAACTTCATTCGTTTGGGTAAAGAAGGTTATACCCGCATCATGAAGCAAACTGTAGAAAACGCTGAATTCTTGCGTGAACGCTTGTTGGCAACGGGTAAGTTCAAAGTGATGAACGAGACTCAGCGCATCCCAGTAGTTGCTCTTACTCTTGATGAGTCGGTAACTAACTACAACGAGTTTGATATTTCAAACAAAGTACGCGAGCACGGCTGGATTTTATCGGCTTACTCTATGCCTGCTAACGCTCAAGAAGTGAACAGCTTGCGTATTGTGGTTCGTCCTCACTTAAACCGTGATGCCGCTGAAAACTTAGTTCGCGATATCGAAATGGCCTGTGAGTACTTAGAAGAGCATGGCGGTAACGCTACTCCACCTAAGTTGCACGACCTTCACAAAGTATCATCTGGGAAGTGTTAATCACACAGTCCCGTTTCTAAAAAAGAAGCCCAATGTTGCGGCTTCTTTTTTCTCAGATAAGCAGACTCTATTATGAATACACGACCAAAACTGGCGGGCTTTTTGTCGCATCCGCCTAAGTATATGATTAGCCTAATGTTTGGGCTATTAGCTTTAGCTTCATTGTGGTTAGGCAATGCCTATGCCGCCACCTTAGAGCCAGAAGTGAGCAATGGCGTTGCCGGTGCCTTGAGTTACCTCGCGCAAAACCCATTCGCCTACCTATTTTTAACCCTGGCGATTGGCTACCCTCTTGGCCGAATCACTGTGGGTGGTATTTGCCTAGGGGCCACCGCCGGTACCTTGGTCACTGGTATTTTGATTGCTTTAGCATCAAGTGCCATATACGGCATTACCTATGATATTCCTGGCCTAGTAGAAGACATCTTCTTGATGTTGTTTATGTACGCCTTGGGAATGCGGGTTGGACCTCAGTTCTTCTCGGGCTTAGCTCGTGGCGGGTTCGACTTCGTAATGATTGGTTTAATTGTTGTTTTCTCTAACTTCTTAATCGTTTTCTTTGGCGTTAAGGTGTTGGATCTAGGCCCTGGCTACGCAGCCGGTATTATCTCTGGTAGTTATACTGTTACTGCGGTAATGGGCGTGGCTCAATCTGCCGTTTCTACTGGTGCTTTCCAACTTCCAGAAGGCGTTACTGCCGATATGGTAGGTGCCAATATGGCGGCCGGTTATGCGATTAGCTACGTGCTTTCTTCAATCTTCATCATCTTGTTGGTGAAATACTTACCCAGAATGTTTGGTAAAGATGCAGTAGCCGAAGCGATCAAAGCAGAGCAAGAATTTAGTGGTGGTGAAGACGGTGGCGCCTTACCAGGCACAGCGGGTACCTCGCTATTGGGCTTTACCGACAAGCAAATTCGCTCTTATGTGGTAGAGCATGAAGAATTGGTGGGTCTATCTGTTAGCCAACTATTTAAAAAGAACCCGCACGCGGCCATTTTAAAAGTGGTACGTGGTGACGAAGTGATTGATGCGCAAGCCGATCCTAAGTTACAGATGGGCGATGTTGTAGGTGTAATGGGCGAATACAACCTATTGCTCAGCGGCAGCGACAAAGTGGGTAATGAAGTGGCTGAACCTCGTGCTCGCATGGTCGATATTGAAGTAGCAGACGTGCACGTAGGTAAATCTAGCTTTGCTGGTAAAACCTTGACCGAATTAGGCCAAGAGCTTGGTTTTGGTGTACACCTAAAATCATTGTTTAGAGCCGGTGTGGCAATTCCTCACTTACCTAAAACTGTGGTAGAAAAAGGCGACGTATTGCGTCTTGCTGGCCCAGCTTGGTGTGTAGAGCAAGCAGCTAAAGCCTTAAAAGCTAAACCGATTGTTGAAAGTACTTATACCGAAGTGTCATTCATGTCTCTAGCCTTGTTTGTGGGCTTTGTGATTGGTCACGCTAGCGTTGAAATTAGCGGTATTCCTTTTGCCTTGGGTACTTCTGCCGGTTGTATGTTAATGGGTATCTTCGTTTCTTGGTTGCGTACTCGTAATCCTGACTTTGGTGGCCCAATGAGTGAAGGCGCACGTTCTTTCTTAAACGATATTGGCTTAAGTTTGTTTGTTGCGGTATTGGCGGCAGGTGTAGGACCTAAAATCATGTCTTCTTTCCAAGGCACAGTAGTGATTTGGATTGCAGTATTGGGCTTGTTAGGTGCGTTAGTTCCTCCTTTCTTGGCTTGGTTATATGGTTATTACATTCGCAAAATGAACCCAGTGGTATTGGCTGGTGCCTGTGCCGGTGGTCGTAACAGCACCCCAGCACTGAACGGCATTCAAGATATCTCTAAAAGTGGTATTGCCGCAGTAGCCTACCCAGTACCTTATGCACTGACTTCTGCAGTGGTATTGATCCTCGGTTACATTGCGATGGTGTTCTCATAAGCTTAGTGATTAAGCGATGAAAACTTAAGTATTAAGCCTTAACCGTGTACTGATTGCATTGTTAAGGCTTTTCTTTTTTTAGTGGAGGCCGAGCATGCGCTCTGTGTCGTCAGTACATATTGCCGTTAACGTAATGCGTGCGCGGCTGACTTTGATTAGTTTTAACATTGCCATTGTATCGTTTCAGTTGTCGCAGCGCTTTAACATGGCAGGGGGCATAGACATCCCCGGTTTTAACCATCCTTTGCATTTTCGAGTTAGCATGGCCTTGCTGTTGGCCTTAGCCTTGAGCTTACTGGCGGTGGTGGCGTTTATTAGTTCATCGGCCTTAGATGAGGTGGGGGCGTGTGACCACTGGTCATTCATTTTGGGTGACTTGTTTATGTACCTTGCCTTGGCTAATACCGTTACTGGTTTTTTCTCGCCATTGAATGACAGCCTTAAGCTAGTGGTTCAGCAAATACCTGCACAAGCCTCACAAGCAGAGTTACTGCGTAAAGCGGTATTCTATTTAGGCAGTGTGGCTTGGTTGGCAGCCATTTATCTGGGGCCGCTAGTGAGCCTGCTACGTTCACCATTTTCTAAGCGGCTAAATTTGCGCATGGCGCTGCTCTATGTGGGCTTGTTGCTAGTGATGTTCTGGCTCAATTATCAGGTGGAATTGTTTGAGCTGAGCAATAGCGGGTCTGCGTCATTGCTATTACCGCGTTTTGTTTTTGAGTTTTTTCAACCCTTAGTCTGGTAGGCAACCGCACTATAAGTGCGTTATAGCAGGCGCACTGCCGCTGGTGGGTTTAGCTAAGTCTTTGTCTTAACTATTAGTTAGTGGACCATTTTATGCTGCAAAGCCCGCAATTTCCCTTGTTTTATTAGTCTGCTGTTTCCGCGCTGGTAGTGACTTTTTGCCTAACAATCGGGCACTTAGCCTGAGTATTCTAAGGTTAGGCTATTTCAATGTATTAGCACCACAGTTAGAATGAGACGTTGTTTTCTGTTGTGGATGAAATTTAGTGAAGCAGTCTCACCCCAAAACGGCGAACTCACCAGCATCACCTCGCGTGGCGGTTGTTGGTGGGGGAATAGCAGGCTCTGCTGCTGCCCTAAAGTTAGCCGAGCTTGGTGTTCAGGTTAGCTTGTTTGAAGCTGGCCCTAGCTTAGTTAATGGGCCTCCGGCCTGTCACTTACATGCGGGGGGCAATCTGTATCGTGAGATTTCTGATCAGCAGTGCCTAAAGCTGTTAGAGCAATCCATCCATACGCTGCGGGTATTTCCTCATGCACTAAATCGCCGCCCCACAGTGATTGCTGTACCCAATAATGACCCCGGCGACCCCAACGCCTTGTTGCCGCGTTTGCAAAAGCTGCAAGCTCACTATGCCGAGCTGGTGGCTCTGCACCCCAATAACCAGCAACTTGGCCCAGTTGAGGACTACTACCGTTTATATTCGCGTGAAGACTTACAAGCCTTGGCGGAATTAGCGATACCCGACACCCCACAAAGCTTAGATGATTGGATGATCCCAGTGGCGAAACAACTGGATCTGGCTGCCTTTAAGTTTCCCTTTGTGCAAGTGCAGGAATACGGCTTAAGCTTGTTGCGCATTGCCGCAACCGTGAGTTTGGCGACCCAGCGCTTAGCCCAATGCCAAGTGCTTACCAATACCAAGGTGACCCATATTGAGCAAGTGGGCGGCTCCAGCCCTCGTTGGCGGGTGGATTACCAAAGCGAGCAGGGTGAGCAGAGCATCGAGGTAGATTATCTGATTAATGCCTGTGGCTATCGTAGTGGGCGACTCGACGACATGGCCAAGTTGACTCGTCATCGCATGGTGGAATTTAAAGCCGCCTATTTGGCCAAGTGGCCTAGCCAACAAGGGCGCTGGCCCGAGTTAGTTGTGCATGGCCAACGTGGAACGCCCAACGGTATGGCCCAGCTTACACCCTATCCCGATGGCATTTTTCAGCTGCATGGCATGACCGATACTATCACCTTGTTTAAAGGTGGCTTGGTGAAATCCAGTGACAATAGTGCTCAGCCGGAGCTGAGCCCCTTGTTAAGTCGTAAATTAACCCAAGGTTGGCGGCCAGAAGAGATAGCAGAGCGAACCAGTGAAGCGGTAAAACATATGGCGCGTTATTTACCCAGTTTTAGTGATGCCTGCGTGGCGGGGCGGCCCTTGTTTGGTGCCCAGCAAATTCCTGGGGATGATCCAAGCCTACGTGCCGCTAGTGTGTCGTTTGATAAGGCCCACTATGCTCGTACCGAGATTGTTAAGTTCTCCTCGGCGCTACATGCCGCAGAGCAGATTATTGATAATATTCGTCAGCAGGGTTTGTTGCTAGGCAAGCCAGAGGGCTCGGCCATGACCGAGTTACGTTGCACTCAGGGGCTGAGTTA
>NZ_JBNKPP010000218.1:0-13310 GCF_050295395.1 Agarivorans sp. | reverse complement strand
GCATCCTGAGTTTGGGTTACCGGCGGCGTTAAATTCGGCATGATGATGGCGCGCGAGAAATACCTAGCACTGGCGTTGGCGGCAACATTAAGCATAGCGCCGTCGCGTAAATGAAGGTGCCAATCATCCGGTCTGGTAATGGTAAGCGTTTGAGTCACAACTATCCCCTGAGTCGATATTACGATGCGCCAAAGTCTACCCGAACTTGCTAATCAAGTCTTGTTTAGTCGCGCTAATCCAAGCCGCCCAACTTAAGTTAATAAACTAACTACCAGCACCACACGATTTGCTTTGGCGAGTAACTAGGAAGGGGAAACGAAACCTAGGCACAAGTCGACACCCACGCCTAGGTAATCGGGATTAATTAAACACTTCTTTGAACAAGCTATCCATGGCGCGAAATGAACGCGCCGCTGCTTTAGGATGATAGTTCGCCTTACCTACCGCATTGGCTTGTGGATTGGTAAATGAATGGACTGCACCGCCGTAAGCAATTAATTGCCAATCTACCTTCGCATCGTTCATTTCTTTTTCAAAGGCCGCCACCTGCTCTGGCGGAACATAAGGGTCAACGGCGCCATGTAGCACTAAAATAGGCGCCTGAATGTTGTTAGCATCGGCAGGATTTGGCGTATCTAAATTGCCATGAAAAGACACTACCGCGGCTAAAGGCTCACCGCCGCGGGCTAATTCCAATACCGCACCGCCACCAAAGCAAAAACCAATTGCCGCAACTTTACTTGGATCGGCATTTTGCGGCAGATTCGCCTTCATCGCTGCTAAGGCCGCTTTGGTTCTTCCCCTTAATAAAGCGCGATCACTTCTTAAGGCTCCGGCAGCTTTACCCGCCTCGTCAGCGTTAGCCGGGCGCACATCGGTGCCATACACATCGGCCATCATTACTGCGTAGCCCATGGCCGCGATTTTTTTCGCTTTATCTAATGACCCAGAAGTTGGCCCCATCCAGTTGGGTACCATTAATACCGCTGGCAACTGCTGCTGGCTATCATCGTAGACCAAGGTGGATTCAAACTGCTTGTCGGCCATAGTATGGCTAACAGTTTTGCTCACTATGGCCGCATTGACATTTAAGCACAGCGCCATACCACTAAGTAAACACAGAGTTTTCATATACCGTCCTTTTTTATGGGTGTGAGTTATGCTTAACGTTCAGTGTAGTGGAATAGTTTGTTTCGAATGAAAAATATCCAAAGAAGACTGTAAACCATGACAAACTCAAGGCTTAGTCACAGAAGCCACGGTATCCAGATAAAACTATGATATGGTTAGCTTGTATCATCATTTCAGTTAAATATTCAGGCGAATGAACGACAACACTTTTTTATTTCACGACTACGAGACCTTTGGCGTTCATCCGGCCAAAGACCGCCCTTGCCAGTTTGCTGCCATTAGAACAGATTGGGATTTAAACCCCATTGGCAAACCAATCGAGCTATTTTGTCAGCCTCCCAATGACTATGTGCCCCACCCTGAGGCTTGCTTAGTGACTGGGATTACCCCACAAGCGGCAATGCAAAAAGGTTTAATTGAAAGTGACTTTATTGCTCGAATTAACCAAGAGTTTAGCCAACCAGGTACCTGTGGGGTCGGTTATAACAGCCTTCGCTTTGATGATGAAGTCACCCGCTATACCTTATTTAGAAATTTTCTCGACCCTTATGAACGGGAATGGAAAAACGGTAATTCTCGCTGGGATTTAATTGACATGGTGCGAGCCTGCTACGCGCTGCGCCCTGAAGGCATAGAATGGCCAACCAACGACGATGGCCTAGTCAGCTTTCGCTTGGAGTTACTCAGTGCTGCCAATGGCCTCAGCCATGCCAATGCCCATGATGCGGTATCCGATGTATATGCCACCATCGAACTGGCCAAGCTAATTAAAGATAAACAACCTAAGCTGTTTAACTACCTACTTAACTTGCGTAATAAGAAAGCCGTAGCCGAACAATTTGACCTGCTTAATAACAAGCCCTTAGTGCATATTTCTGGCATGTTTGGTGCTGCGCAGGGTTGCGCTTCGTGGATCCTGCCTGTTTGCTGGCATCCGGTAAATAAAAACGCCATGGTAGTGGTGGACCTTAACAAAGATGCTCAGGTGCTATTGGAATTAAACGCCGAACAGTTGCACCAACGGCTTTACACTGCCCATAGTGAACTGGCTAGCGATGAAAAACCCGTACCGGTTAAGTTAGTCCATACCAATAAATGCCCAGTACTGGCGCCAGCCAGTACCCTCAGCCCAGAGCGAGCAGAACAACTCGGTTTAGACCGCGCACAATGCCGCCAAAGCTTAAACTTGTTAGTCCAGAACAAAGCCGAACTAAGCCAAAAGCTTAGCCAAGTATTCAGTATTGAACGTGAATTTGAGCAAGATGATGACCCAGCTTGCGCACTTTACCGCGGCTTCATTGGTAACGCCGACAAACAACAAATGGAGATGTTACGCGCTAGTGACCCGGCACTGATTAGCAAACAGCAGTTTCAATTTGAGGATCCCCGACTTAATCGACTGATCCTGCCTTACAAAGCCCGTAACTACCCTGAATACTTAACTGAAGCCGAGTTACAACAATGGCAGGCGCATCGACAAGCTAGCCTTAGCCTGCAAATAGCCCAAGTGTTTCCTGAGCTAGAAGCCTTAATGAATCAACATCAAAATGATACCCATAAGGTAAATTTGTTGAAAAGTGTCTATAACTACATTGAAAATCTTTAAAAACGTGACCAAAACATAATTTTATACTGGCGATATCGTTATAATTTTGACCGTTGAATAAGGAAGTTAATCAGGTCATGGCAATGCAACAAACAACAGGGAGTGCTTTTATTCGCGCGGCTTATTTAGCTTGTGGGCTAATCGCCGTGGTTGCACAGCCCTGCGTTGCAGAAGAAGGCGTCAATCAGTTAAGACCGTCTTCTTTGTTACGCCTTAGCGCCGAGCAATTCGCCCTACTGGGTGATGTGTTTGAAAAAGCCTACCAAGATACTGACTTCTCACCCACCTTAACCAATAGCTACTTTTCTAATACTCAACTCTACGACATGGTGGCCGTACCGGTAATACAAACACCCTTTAACGATTTTCGTGTTGAGCTATTCAGCCATATTTATGACCCAAAGTATTCGGTTTATAAGCAGCTGAGTGAAAATTCGGTTTACCACAACTTAGGCCAGCGACAACTCTCTTACCTAACCAATAAGTCAGATATTGCAGTTGGCCTAGGAATAGTAGCGCCATTAAACGATACGATGTCGATGAAAACGATTTTGTCTAGCCATGACATTCCAGGTTATGGAGACAGTAAGTTCTCGATAGGCATAGAATTTAAATACTAAGCCCTCACCTTAGTAAGATTAACGCTTAATTGACAACGCTAAGCTTTATATTCAAATACCACCGCACTATTCGCCGCCAAACTTAGCTGCACTTGCTGGTTTTGAGGCTGACAAGCAAATTCATCATCACACCACAATACTTGCCACTGGCTTAAGTCCAGATCCACCAACAACGAAAGGCTTTGATGCGCATCCCAATTAAACCAGTATTGGCGGACTAACTGACCATTTTGATATTGCTTAGCATGGCCTAAGTCACTGCGCTCAAAGCGTGCGGCTTCGGCTTGATTCTGCTGCAGTTTTTGCAAAACCTGTTGCTGTTCTGGCTTGAGTTCGAGCAAACGGTCACCAGAAAATACCAGACCGCTACTGGCCAACAGACTAACTCGATGCCAATTGTACGCCGCTTGGTTAGTTTGCTGCTGAGCGAGGTTATTTAGGGTCACGCAATCAGGGTCGTTTTGCCATAAACGCTGATCTTGCCAATTACGGAAGAAGGTCTCTTTAGCGATTTGCTTAAAACGGTCGATGTTTCGTTCAACGTCATCGGCTACTCGCATACCATGTACTAAACCCAAGGAAGGCCACATCGGGGCATTACAACCGAGTATATAAGCCTTACCTTCACAGGCCTGCTGAATGGTTTGCATACCCATACGGTACGCTTCAATTCGCGTTTTATCGCTCTGCGCTCGGTAGCCCTTGGCCAAGGTGCCCCAATAAATCGCGTCAAGTTTAAAATAACGCACTCCCCACTGCTGATACATATGGCGAAATACTTTGTATAAATAAGCATTGGCCTCTGGCTGAGTAGTATCTAACACATACCAAGGTGTGCAACGCCACCCTCCATAGGTGACTTTTTCAGCGGCCAAAGGCTGGCCATCTTGGTCTTTAACAAACCAGTCGGGATGTTGCTGGAATAAGCGTGACTCAGCCTGAGCAATAAAAGGCGCTACCCAAATAGCGGGTTCTTTACCCTGTTCTCTAATTTGCTTGCATAAATGCTCAACCCCGCCCGGAAAGCGATTTGACGGATGTAGCCAATCTCCCATAAATTCTTGATAGCCATCGTCAATAAGCAGATGCTCTAAATAATCATAGGGATCCAGCAATTGCTGCAAGTTTTCTGCAATATCGGCGGCGCTAATATCGGCATAGTAGTGATACCACGAACACCAACCATTGGGCTTAGCGGGCCAAGTTAGCCGTGGATGATGACGGTTAATGGCGCTAGCAAATTCGGCCAATACACTTTCGCGGTCGGCACCTTCGCTGACAAACAGATGTTCACTCTCGATGGCGCTGCGCCCAGTTAGCGCCAAGGTATCGGTATCAAAGCCTATCAGCAAACGACCATCGGGATAAATTTTAAAATAGCCACTAAAACGTAAACAGGAACTAAAACCAAGCAAGATGTAACGGCCATCCGTTTCGATGAGCAATTGATTGTAGGCGGTGAAATGATCATGATCTTCGCTTAAGCGATACTCTGTAGCATCGGGACAACGACCAATGGCCTTAATATGCTCTGCTTGACCATAACTTTGGGCTAACATCTGAAAGCCTTCGGCATGAAATTTAGCGTGAGGAGGAAGCCTGCCAGCCAACAAATCCACTTGCCCCAAGCGAATGTTGTGACTAGATAAGTTATCGACCCTCACCACACACTCATTGCCATCCCACTGAGGGGTGTACAGCAACTTATTTCGACTCGGCAATAGATGCCACTGACGAACCATTTTCAAAACAGAATCAAGCATATAACTATTATCAACACCTTTAGTTAGAATCAAACGCGGGATGGCCACAAATATCTAAGACTCTCAGATATCACAGGTAATGACCTAGCAGGATGATTATAATCGAAGTGGTAAGCCAATATTCATCAATTGGCACAACGATTGACACATTAAAGGGAACGATTGATATGTCACAAACAGCCCAACAAGACCCTGCATTATTAGAAGCCCTCACTTTGCTTCTTGGTAGCGACACCATCCCCAATATGCTAAATGCCCAACAAAGCCAAGCGCTCTGCCAGCATTTAGATTGTAGCCCAATAGAATTAGCCGAGCGGATGCTGCCTTTGGCCGCGAGTTTTTCTTTTGCTCCAAAATCTAATTTTCATGTGGGAGCCATCGCGATTGACCAACAAGGGCAGCTGTTTTTAGGCGCCAACTATGAACTCGCTTACGGGCCCTTAAGTGGTAGTTTGCACGCCGAACAAAGTGCCATTTTTAACGCACTGAGTCATCAGGCAGCGGCCCTAACCGACCTGGTGATTAATGCAGCCCCTTGCGGTTATTGTCGCCAATTCATTAACGAGCTTGCCGTGGCTAGCCAACTAAAAGTTCACTTTAATCAGCAAAATTACGATTTTAGCCAACTGCTGCCGCAGTCCTTTGGGCCTGATGATTTAGGCGTACAGTCACCGCTAGCCAAATTGAATATCACCAAGGCCGAACAAGCCGTCGATTTTGCCAAGGCTAGCTATGCACCTTATACTCAAGTGCAAAGCGCAATGTTCGCCTATCAGGGTGAACAACGCCTCGCTTGGAGCTGCTATATCGAAAACGTTGCATTTAACCCTTCTATCTCGCCGCTTCTCACTTTATTATCGCAGTTAAAATTAAACCACTTAAGTTTGGACAAAGTTGAACGCTTCGAATTATGGGAACATAAGGACAATCAATTCAGCTTTAAGCAAGAATTGGAAAATTTTGCACTCCATTCTAATAAGACCATGGTCCACTATGACTACCCTTAATCTAGGAGTATTTACATGTTAGGAACTGCGCTCAGCACTTCTGCCACAAAAGTGTTGTTACTTGGAGCCGGTGAACTTGGCAAAGAAGTCGCCATTGAATTACAACGTTACGGGGTAGAAGTGATAGCCGTAGATCGCTACCCCAACGCCCCGGCCATGCACATTGCTCACCGCAGTTATGTCATCGACATGCTTGATGGCGAAGCCTTAAAGGACTTAGTCTTAAAAGAACAGCCACAGCACATCGTGCCAGAGATAGAGGCGATTGCGACTCAAACCTTGCTTGAATTAGAGCAACAAGGTTTTGCGGTGACCCCCACCGCTCGCGCTACCCAACTCACCATGAACCGAGAAGGCATTCGCCGCCTAGCCGCAGAAACTCTAGGTTTATCTACCTCCGCTTACCAATTTGCCGATACCTTGGAAGAATGCCAACAAGCCGTTGAAAAAGTGGGCTTTCCTTGCGTATTAAAACCGGTAATGAGTTCTTCAGGTAAAGGCCAGTCCACCTTAAAAAATGTAGAACAGCTACAAGCCGCATGGGATTATTCGCAACAAGGAGGTCGCACCGGTGCGGGACGAATCATTGTAGAAGGCTTTGTTGATTTTGATTATGAAATCACCTTGTTAACCGTTAGCGCAGTTGATGGCATACACTTCTGTGACCCGATTGGCCATCGTCAAGAAGATGGGGACTACCGCGAGTCTTGGCAGCCTCAAGCCATGTCTGAAGTGGCATTGGCACGCTCGCAAGACATTGCACGCAAAATCGTTAAAGAGCTGGGTGGCTACGGCTTGTTTGGTGTAGAGCTGTTTATTAAAGGCGACGAGGTTTACTTTAGCGAAGTTTCACCTCGCCCGCATGATACCGGCATGGTTACCCTGATTTCTCAAGACCTTTCAGAGTTCGCGCTGCACGCTAAAGCTATTTTAGGCCTGCCCATTAAACAAATTCACCAGTTTGGCGCCAGTGCCTCGGCAGTGATTATGGGCAATGGCCAATCCTCTAACTTACGTTTTGATGGTTTGGCGGAAGCCCTAGATCATGCTAACAGCCAACTACGTCTATTTGGTAAACCTGAAATTGATGGCCAGCGCCGCTTAGGGGTGGCACTTAACCGTAGCGACAGCATTCAGCAAGCTATTCATAACGCCAAGCAGATTGCTGAAAAAGTACAGGTAAAATACTCCTAATGGACTCAGGGGCATTCTCTCTAAACGATGAAGAGTTGGCGCTATTATTGGCGCCAAACGCTGCCCCTGCCTCATCAAAACTATTAAGGGTATTGTGGTTTCAATACCCTAGCCAAGCAATTCGTCACTCCATCGAGCATATTTACATAAAAGATTTCGACGAGTTGCAACTCCAGCTGCAGCACAGTAACGAGTTTGATGCGCTGATTATTAACAGCCACCAGTTAAGCTCTGAACAACTGGGGCTATTGGCTGATGTGTTAGAAGAACAATCACAAATCTCAGTATTCTTAGTTGGGAAACTGCCCAACATGGCCTTTGATTTGCCGGATTTCACCTACTGTGCCAGCCCAAATGAGCTACTTGAACAATTCAATTTCTGGTGTGACACCATCAAGCAGCAGTATCAAGATTGGGCCAGCCACAAAACTGTTTATCTCTATAATGCTCAAGCCAGCAAACAGATTGAGGCTGCATTTCAGCAACTGAGCTTTACCCACTACCATCAGTGGCAGTGCTCTTCAACGCTTCCATTAGCAGCGGCACAACTGCTTGTATTAGTAATTGATGATGATGACCCACAACTCGTTGAAACCTTAGAAACGCTGACTACAGCTATTCATCGGCCGGGGGTGATTTTTATATTTGCTGAGCACTCTAGGCTTAAAAGCAGCATCATACTATTTGCCAAACAATACGGCTTAAACTTGTTAGCGTCGGCCACATTAAGTCAGTTCCAACAACAGTTGTCCTTTTTAAGTCGGCAGTTTTTTCGCCGTTATCGACATCGATTAAACCAACTCGCTCTTAACAGCCAACACTACCAATATTTAATCACCGCTACCGAAGATAGTCGTTTATTAGGGGCTTGGGATTGGCCAAACGATCCCGCTTATAAGGTAGAACAAGCCAGCCAGCTATATGCCGTATATTGGCACCGATATGACGCAGGCTCATTAACCAGCCATATTGATGCACTCGTCCCCGAACACCAAAAACATAAACTGTTATTGGTGTTTAATCCCGACTTCCCCACTGGGGATATATCAACCTTGATCAGAATTAAGCAGCAACAGGTAAAACTGGCTTGGCAACCTGAGTTAATGGCACAGCTAAACAATGCTCATCAAATGCTCGACTTACTGGATGTTTTGGTGATTACTCTAGATATGTGGGTATTGCTTAACCAGAACAGTGACAATCAGTTAGTTTGGCAAGAAATTGAAAATGCCTGCCAATTGCAGCAGGTCCGGTTAGCCATATTAGGTGGGCAACTTGATTTGATTAGCGATTGGCGAGATAAAGGCTTCGACTTGTTAGTGCACCGTGATGATGCCGAACCCGTCTAAGCCACTTGATAATAACTAGCAGTAAGAGCTAATTCTTTATTGATGATAGCTTTTGCCATTTTGGCACATTTGCCGCATTCAGACGCCACCCCATGCTGTTTTTTCAAATCAGCTAAAGTTTCACAGCCCTGATGCACCGCCTGCTTAATTTGTTTATCGGTAATGCCGTGGCAGATACATACAAACATCACTTAACCCCACAATGAATACTGCAGAGATTATATTGCGAACCATTATCATTCGCAATATCTTTTTTTTGCAATTAAACAGGATTGTCGATGTCGATGAAATGCGTTTCCAAATCATATTCCTGAGTCAGCCACTCACCTAAGGCCTTCACCCCGTAACGCTCGGTGGCATGGTGTCCGGCGGCAAAATAATCGATGCCCATTTCTCTGGCGGTATGCACGGTGTTTTCCGAGACTTCACCACTAATAAACGCATCGAGGCCCTGTTCTGCAGCCAAGCCGAGGTAAGATTGCCCACCACCGGTACAGATCCCTATTTTTTGAATCATTCGCTGATTGGAAATATGTAAGGGTTTGCGTTTTAACACTTGCTCGATACGCTCGGCAAATGCGGCTCCGCTCATCGGTTCGGCTAGGCGCCCCACCATGGCCACACTACGCGGATCCCACGCTTCTAAACCACGCTTTAGTTGAATACCCAAACGCTGAGCCAACTGGGCATTATTGCCTAGCTCCGGATGCACGTCTAAGGGTAGGTGGTAAGCGTAGAGATTGATATCATGGCTTAATAAAGCCTGTAAGCGGCGGCGCTTCATACCGGTGACTACTGCCGCTTCATTTTTCCAGAAGAAACCATGATGAACTAAGATGGCATCAGCCTTTAGCGCTATCGCTTCATCAATTAGAGCTTGGCAAGCGGTGACCCCAGTAACAATACGTTTTACTTCCGAACGTCCTTCCACCTGCAAACCATTCGGGCAGTAATCTTTAAACTTAAAGCTCTCTAAATGTTGGTTTAAAATGTTTTCTAATCGGGTACTTTTCATAAGGCCTACTCACAACTATTTTGCGTATTGTAAGTAGCGCATGCACTAGGAAACAAGCCCTGTAGTAGAAAGGATCTTAAAACAAGATAAATTGTTTAGCGCTTTCAGATTGCTGCATCCAACTAGGACGGTTATTTCGTTTGATCCATTGACGGTGTAACGCGCTGTAGAAAGGCGCTCTAAGGCCGGCTATCGCCACCCAAGGAAAGGCCATCAAGCCCACTAAAAATAGTCCACTACGGCGAAAAAAAATAACACTGGCAGAAAATTGCTGACTCATATCAAACTCCAACTGGTTAGACCACACGATATTAACCAACAATCTGTAATATAACTACAAAAATTGCTAAAAAATGAGCAAACAACCAATCAGTAGATTAAATATTTGTAAAAAAGCAACAAATAACCAACATTCCAGCCACCACTTAAACTCCAACACTAGGCCCAAGCACAGCCTGAAAATAGGGCAAAACACTTAAATTCCCCCTGATTTAGTGCACGCTTCGCGACCAACGATGAATACTCACAGCAACTAACAACCACACTGGTTCACAATTAAGCCATTGATTTAAAATAACAAACAAATAATCAACAATATCAACAAGAACCAATTTAGATTCTTGGCTAAGAAATTGCTTCGCACTGTCAACTGACCACATGGTCAGCTTTCATAATAAGATACGTAAGGGAATACCTATGAAACACAAAATTACAGTGGCAACGCTGGCCTTATCTGGCCTATGTTTTGCTGGCCAAGCCAGCGCAGAAATGAACTGGAGTACCTTTAGTTTAAGTTATCTCTACGGTACCGACTATGAGTTCACACCTAATGGCAAGATGCAAGTGCTTACCGTAGAGCATGCCAGTGCGCATAGCTGGGGCGACAACTTCTTCTTCGTAGACCGAACTATGCCCAGTGAAGGTGATGCCAGCTTTTACGGCGAGTTATCGCCTCGCTTTAGTATTGGCAAATTAAGCGGCAAGAAACTGGCGTTTGGTGCCATCAATGACGTTTTAGTTTCAACCACCTTGGAAATGGGCGACGGCTTCACCAACTATCTTTATGGTATTGGTCTTGGTCTGGATGTGCCCGGTTTCCAATATTTTAACCTCAACTTTTATCACGTCAGCAACGAAGTGGCCGCAGATGATGACCAGCTTACCGTCACTTGGGGTGCACCGTTTAGCATTGGTAGTCAAGACTTCTTAATTGACGGCTTTTTGGATTGGTCAACGGCCAGTAGTACCAACAAATCAGAAATGAACTTTACCCCCCAGTTTAAATGGAACTTGGGTAAGAACTTTGACACCAGCGCACCGCTTTACCTTGGTGTAGAATACGCACATTGGAACAATAAGTACGGTACCGACGTTGATGAACGTGTCGCATCGTTACTATTAAAATGGCACTTCTAAAAAACTAAGGCCCCTTTGAAAGCACTTCAAAGGGGCCTATTATTACCCGGTAAAACTGAGCAACAGACTACTCATTCGCTGAATATTCTCGCATCATCGCTTCCACGGTTTCGACCATGTTTTGACTGCCACAGAAGAAAGGTATTCGTTGGTGTAACTCAGTAGGCTGAATATCCATAATTCGATTAAAGCCATCACTAGCCTTCCCCCCCGCCTGCTCGATTAAATAAGCCATGGGGTTACATTCATACAATAAACGTAACTTACCTTTAGGCGCTGATGCAGTAGAAGGATAGATGTATATTCCGCCCTTCAATAGGTTTCGATGGAAGTCAGATACCAAAGAGCCAATGTATCGGGAGGTATAAGGGCGATTGCTCGCGGGATCGATCTCCTGGCAATACTTCAAGTACTTCTTCACACCGGTTGGAAATTTAAGATAGTTACCTTCGTTAATCGAATAGATCACCCCATCATCAGGAATACGCATGTTTTCATGAGACAAGTAAAATACCCCTAAAGAAGGGTCACAAGTAAAGCCATGGACGCCATGTCCCGTGGTATACACCAACATGGTTGACGAACCGTATATCACATAGCCTGCCGCCACCTGACAATGACCGGGTTGCAGAAAGTCTTCCAATACCACTGGAGTGCCACAGGGGCTAACTCGCCGATAAATAGAAAAAATGGTGCCCACTGACACATTAACATCAATATTTGACGAACCATCGAGGGGATCCATCAGCACCACGTATTTACTGTCGGAGCGGGCGCTGTCAAAACTGACAAATTCGTCCTCTTCCTCTGAAGCCACACCGCACACCTCTCCCCGGGCTTCTAAAGCGGCTTTAAATTTTTCATTCGCGTACAAGTCCAGCTTTTGTTGCACTTCTCCTTGTACATTTTCTACACCTGTAGCACCAATAATATCTACCAGTCCGGCCTTGTTGATCTCACGGTTCACCACTTTCGCAGCCAAGCGTATCGCACCTAGTAGCTGAGTAAGCTCCCCCGTCGCATTGGGAAACTGGTGTTGCTTTTCTATTATGTATTCACCAAGAGTAATCATTGTCATCCCTTATTTAGCTGCACGTTTCCTTGAAAACCTTTTCAGGCCTCAATGTTATTTTGCAAGTATTTACGAAAAATTACCAGCTCACTCAAAATTAGCCCTAAATCAGCAAAAAACATTTGCCAAATGTACAAAAAATAACTACTGTATATCCATACACTGTACAAACAAACAGTATGAAGATGGTTAATTGAGCATGGAGCAAACAATGGCACAACCTATTGAACAACTGCTACAAAGCAACAAAGTATGGCAAGGCAGCCAATGGCAACAAGCGAATATTGATGTTCAGTCAAGTGGCTATGAGCAACTCGACCAACAACTACCCCATCACGGCTGGCCTCACAGTGGACTCAGTGAAGTACTGTATGAAAAGCATGGTGTAGGAGAACTACAACTATTGCTTCCAGCCTTGGCAAAGCTAAGCCAACAAGAGCGGTGGATTATTTGGGTGGCCCCTCCCTTCATGCCTAATGCTCCAGCCTTGCAGCAACATGGGGTAGATATCAGTAAGCTGATTATTGTGCGAGCTAAACAGTGCCAAGATATTCTTTGGACCATTGAACAAGCCTTAAAAAGTGGCTCTTGTAGTGCAGTCCTAGGTTGGTTAGATCATTTAGATTTAAAAGCCAGTCGCCGTTTACAACTGGCCGCCGAGCAAGGCAATTGCCATAGTTATTTGTTCAGACCACAGCAGCAACAGCAGCAAAGCTCAAGTGCCAGTGTTCGCCTAGCCGTTAATGTCAGTAAACGCAGTAATCAGATTAACTATCATCTACTAAAACGTCGCGGAGCAGCACCACTGTACAACCAAGAGCTAACGCGCCTAAATTAAAGCTATGACTCATCATGTATTGGATTTATTTTGACTTTCCTCAGCTCGCGCTAGATTTATTGATGCGCGAGCGAGCTAGCCAAGAAGCCTTAGCAATTCACCACAACAAGCAGATTATTCAAGCCAATCAAACCGCTAAACAGCTCGGGATCTATCTAGGCTGTTCACTCAATACCGCTTATCAGTTAGCACCACAACTGCACGTTTTTCAGCAACAAATCTCTCAGTGTAGCCACTACTTTAAGCAGCTGGCACAACAGGCTCTCGCCTATTCACCGCAGGTGGCAAGCCATCCTGAA
>NZ_JBNKPP010000217.1:0-2305 GCF_050295395.1 Agarivorans sp. | reverse complement strand
ATCAATCACCACCACCAGGGCTGCGATTTTTAATCCAGCAATTAAGCCGTTCATCCATGTGAGTTCAGCACCGAGTTGTGACACTAGGGCTAAACTTGTCATGAGAATTGCGGATGGCAAAGTAAAGCCAATAAAAGCAGCTAGAGCGCCGAGTAAGCCTGCGCGATGTAAGCCAATAGCAAAGCCTACCTGTGACGATCCTGGGCCAGGTAAGAACTGGCTTAGAGCAAGCAAATTGCTGTAATGTTGCTGAGACAGCCATTGTTTATTGTTAACAAATTCTTGCTGGAAATAGCCAAGGTGGGCGGCGGGACCGCCAAAACTGACTAAGCCAAGTCGTAGAAAGCAAGTGAATATTTCAAGGGCTGATTTGATCATGAGCTTGGTGGTTGAGTTAAAGGTCTTAGCCTATGACGTTTTTGTTACAAATTTATTGCTAAGATAAGTCATGTTGTTAGGGGTTTTACGTGTATCGCTCTTTGAGCGGTAACTTGGGTAATAAGTTGAGAGGTGGCGAGTGAAAATAAGGCAGTTTTGTAGTTGGCTCTTCTTTGGGGGCATACTGTTGTTGCAAGGCTGCAGTAGTTACCAGACTGAACCTTATGCCTGCGCCGATAGTCTAGCCGCACTTGACCGTTTATTAGAAAAGCATGTGGGCACACTGCACGCTACTCGTATTAAGGGCCACCCAGCACTGCGCTCTCAGCGTTTTACTTATAGTTTTATAGAGCAAGCTGATCCTTCAATAGAACCAGCGACTATTGTCAGTGCCATGCAGCAATCCGCTCAACTAGGTTTGAGGTTAGAGTGGCAAAACTTAAATCCCACTCTACAGCAGCAATGGTTAGCGCGTTATCAACAAGACGATTTTGCTGATTTTGCAAATAATTGCTTAAGCAAAGCCAAGCTACATTATTCACAAGCAAGCGCTAGTAGTACTGCGGCTTTGCTTGCTCAGTTAACAGCAGAAGATGACTATTCAACAGCAGCCAAAATATTTGGTTTATACCCACTTAGCTCGCAGTTGTTTGCGCGGGCAGTGGTTGATGAACAAGACCATTTAAAGCAAACTTGGTTAGCCGCGAGTCAGCAGCCCTATAGTGGTTTTGCGCCGCAACAGGCCCGTTTGTTGGTGCCTGAAGAACTAGGACTCCCTCTGAGTGACCCCTTGCTACTGGATAGTTTGGGCCGTATAACTGATGCGGCTCAAGTTGAACGTTTATTGCGCTGGCATGCCCCGCAGTGGTTAGTTGAACAAGCTGACCAAAATAACCTTCCGGGAAAGCCTCTATGGCAGCAACAACACTTAGCTGTCGACCTAAGCGAAGCGTTGAGTTACTCAAAAATTAGCTACGGACGTTTTAAGCAGCAAACCACGATACAGCTAAATTACATTTTATGGTTTAAACAACGGCCTAAGTTAAACAATTTAGATTGGGTGGCTGGGCAGCATGACGCGCTGGTATTCCGTATTCACTTAAGTCCTGAGTTAAACATCATCGCCTATGACAGTATTCATCTTTGTGGCTGTTGGTATACCTTGATGTTACCAAGCCAACAGTCTTATATAGCGGCTGAGCAAGTTGGCCAGGAGCCGGTATTGATGCACCGGGTGAAGGCTGCCCGTAACATGAGAGTGTCGGTGAGCGCAGACACCCATCAGATAGTGGGTTTAAGTCCTGCATCCCTTTCAGATGCTTTGTTTCAACAGCGCTATCAATTGCTACCGTGGCAGAGCTTGCTGAGTTTGCCGCGAGGCGAGGGGCAGAGCAGTGTATTTGATAACAACGGTTATGTGTTTGGGTCGCAGCGATTAGAACGTTGGTTTTTTTGGCCAATGGGGGTGAAGCAGCCGGGCTCGCTGAGACGTTTTGGTGATCACGCGATAAGCTTTATCGGCGAACGTTATTTTGACCAAGCTGACTTGCTACAGGCGCTAGGTGTGCAATAATGCGGGTTTATACATAGCTATTAGCGATTGAAAAGTATTAGGAATCAATACTATGAGTTACGATAACGACAATATTTTTGCGAAGATTATCCGTGGTGAAATGGACTGCTTAAAAGTCTATGAAGACCAATACACTCTGGCGTTTATGGATATTATGCCGCAGGCCGACGGCCATACCTTGGTGATTCCTAAAGAAGCTGCAGAAACCTTATTTGATTTATCTGAAGAAGGGGCTGCTGCGACCATTAAAACGGTTAAGAAAGTCGCGGAAGCGGTAAAACAAGCAATGCAAGTAGAAGGCGTGAGTTTGGTTCAGTTTAATGGTGCACAAGCAGGCCAAACCGTACCGCATAT
>NZ_JBNKPP010000216.1:0-10104 GCF_050295395.1 Agarivorans sp. | reverse complement strand
GCTGCTGTGGGGAGTGGGCAGCAATTATGGAGCAGCAGGGCTATCAGGTAAATGTGCATCTGCAAAATGATTGGAGCCCAATTAAAGCCTCTTTTGCCATGCCGCCTCAACTGGCTTCTTGCCATACCGCGGTGATCGACGGCTACATGATTGAAGGCCATGTTCCGGTAGCTGATATTGAACGTTTGCTCAGCGAGCGTCCTAAAGATGTATCAGGTATTGCTGCACCAGGTATGCCGCGTTTTTCACCGGGCATGGCCAGAAAGGGTGAGGCTTACCGTGACTTCAATGTGGTGGCCTTTGATAAGCAAGGCAAAATCAGTTTGTATCAAGGCTATTAAGGCCGCCAATCTTACTGGCGAAACAGATTTCAATTCAGCAAGGAGATAAGACTATGGGGTGTTGTAGTCGCCCGCCAAGCGGGAGTGGAGATAAGAAAGAGCTGGCCAAAGGCGCCAAGTACATCGGCGTATTTGTGATTGCCGTATTTGTTCTAGGCTACGTATTTGGCTAAGACGAACCAAGTGTAAAGAAGAGAGCCCTTGTTGTGGCTCTCTTTTTTTGTTTGTTTTTTGTTCTTTTTTTATGCTTTTAGTCAATATCAGCGGGCTTCAACTCTGCCAAGCTTTAACCATTATTAGTAAGGGGTGTTGGGTAGGGGGCCATGGATGGCAGAGTAAAGCATGTGGATGTCGCTAAGGGTATTTCGATTAGTTTAGTGGCCATGCAGCACAGTGAGTTACGGACTTTGTTTCCTGACGTTGTTGAGGGAATGGGGCTTTTTAGAATGCCCTTGTTTTTTGCCTTGTCAGGCTTGTTTTTTTCTTACGCGCTTAAGCCTAAACCGTTCTTACTGAACAAAGCTGATGCCTTATTAAAGCCTTATTTTGTGGTATTGCTTTGCTTGTTGCTGATAGCTGCGTGGCAAGGAGAGAGCGATATTTTATGGCGCCTTAAGGGGATATTTTATGCTTCGGGTGCCACCATTGATTGGGGGCCTCTTTGGTTTTTGCCTCATCTGTTCTTAGTCTATTGTTTTACTTATATCTTGTTTCGTTACTGTGGTTTTTCTCGCTTGCCTCGTTGGATATTGTTGTTGCTGCTAACGGTATTTCTGGCGTGGGGAGCTCACGATTTAGCTTACTTTTGGCATTCCGATCTAGTACTTTTTTCTAGCAACATACACTGCTATGGCTTGCCGTTTTCCTTGGATATTCTTCCGCTCTCGCTGTTCTATTTTATGTTAGGGGTACTGTTTAAGCAGCCACTGTTAAGCTTTAAGGCTAAGCCTGTTCTTGGCGCAATATCACTGTTAGTGGTGATAGTCATTGCTGTTTATACCGAAACTCGGTCTGATTTTTATATGCGCCTGTATCAACCCGTGTTGTTCGCCACAATCGCTGCCTTGGCTGGGCTTTACTTTATTTTAACTGTGTCTTGGTTTATCTGCAGAAGTCCGCTAGTGAGTACCGCTCCTTTAGCGCTGGGAAAAGCGAGTTTATATATTTTGATTTTTCATAGTTTTATTAGTCGGCAGGTTTACGCTTATATCTCGAAGGGCTTTAGTGATGCTGCCACTTTAGTGCTGTTAGCTATACTGGCTTATGTCTGTAGTATTACTGTGCCGCTAGTGATTAAAGTACTGGTTGAGAAAAGCGCAGTATTGTCTTTAGCATTTCGCCCGTGCAAGATTAACCCTTTGTTTGTTAAAGATAAGTCGGCAAATTAGCGCTTGTTGCTGAATTCGTCATTTGGATCATATTGGCAGCCTAAAGTCAGCATTAACTAGTTGTAAATTCTCATCATGCCCAAGCTGGTTCTCTAAAAGGATGCGTTGCTACGCATCCTTTTTTGTCTTTAGCCACAACAAAGCTTATGGTCGATTAAGCAGCGTAGTTAGAAGCCTTTATCATGACTTAAGTGGCTTAATTAACACTGTTGATTGTTGTTGTGTTTGCTATTGTCGAATATGCGGTAACCTTATTGCGCCCGTGTTGCTTTGAATAATAAAGAGCCGTGTCGGCTTGAGCCAGTAACGAATCTATATTTGAGCTTCCCGGTAAACTCTCTACCACTCCGAAGCTGGCAGTAAACTGAATGGATAGCTGTTCATGTTCTAGCTCGATTTGACTGACTTTCAGGCGAAGGGTTTCGGCAATATTGATCGCGTTATCTTCTCCAATATTAGACAACATAATGGCAAACTCCTCTCCCCCCAAGCGAGCGATGATATCGGTGGAACGAAGGTTGTTTTTAAGTGTTGTTGCAAACGCGACTAGTGCCTGATCGCCCAGAGCATGACCGTAAGTGTCATTGAGATTTTTAAAATTATCGATATCAACCATAATTAAACTCAGTGACTTCTGTTGCCGATAGGCCTGCTCCAATAACTGCTCTCCATAATCGAAAAAAGCACGGCGATTACTGAGTTGAGTGAGTGGGTCGCTATAAGCTAAGAGCTCAGCACTTTCCTTGGCTAGCTCTAAATCGCGGGTTCGGGCTTTAACTTTCTCATCTAGCACTTGGTTCAGTTCTAACAACTCGTGCTGGTGCTTGTTTACCCTCTCAATCATTTGGTTATAACTGTCTTTTAAGATGAGCAGTTCGTTTTTATCCGTCCAGTTAATCGCTAAATCTATCGGCTGTGGAAACTTGGTGTTTTGCTGAGAAATCTTTAAAGTGAATTCTTTGAGTGGTTTTCCTAAATGTTTGTTAATGAAGAAATAAATAATAAACCAAAGCACAAAGGTTTTGATGACAGAGTTGATTAAAATAAGGATGAAGCCATATTTTACTCGCTCAAAAACCAGTTGGTCATTCGAATAAAGCGTAACCGTTCCTAAGGGAATATCCTGGCTAAATGCGGGGCCCTGATAATAAATAGGAAATTCGTGTGCGAACAGAGCGTTAGCTCCCAAGCCAGTGAGTTTTTGTTCTGTAGCTAGGCCTTTTGAGTCGTAATACTCAACCTGATTTTGCTGATTAAACACAGCACCGACTTGGACGTCCATTTTGTGATCAAGCGAGTTGATTTTGACTCCGACCACGATGGGCAGGTTGTACATGCCTTGTAGAATTGATTGCAGTAATTCTTGATTATAGGTCCAAACTGAATCGGAAATTCCCTTGCCAAAGGTGGCTGGCAAGGTTTGAATTTCATCATAAAATTCTTTTTTGGTGTTTTCGTATTCTTTGTAAAGCTGTACCACCGTGACCAGAACGGCTACCAAAAAATAAAGGCCAAAGATAATCAGCAGCAGATGCAGCGCAATCGATTGGCGATAACGTTTTAACAAAGCTCGCACTTAACAGCCCTTAAGGTTTGGGGTACTCAATTTATTTAACCTGCCAATCTTGAATGCCATAACGCTCCAATAATTTACTTAAACGACCGTCTTCTCGCATTTTCAGGGTTTCTTCAGACAAGATTTTTGCATACTCAGCGGATTTAGGGTTTTTAGGTGAAAAACTGGCGTAAACATCAATCACTACACTAGTGGTGCCGGAGACTTTGATTTGGTCGGACTGACCCATTTGCTTGATTTTGTATTCCAATACGCTCTTGTCTTCAATAACCGCGGTTAAGCGACCATTGATTAGCATTTCAAGCAATCGTTCTAACGGTTTTTCTCCGGTGATGGCCAGTACGTTTTTGGGATTTTGATTAAAGTACTCCATTACTGTCGGGTCAACATAGTCATAGCCTTTAATAATGCCAATCATTGCGGCCTGCTCAAGCGAGTCTTTGCCCGTATACTGCCAATTTGAGTCTTTATGGCTAAAAAAAGTACTGTTGCTCTTGCCTAGGGCAAAGTCTGGAAACACAAAGTCTGGCGCTTCTTCTCTAAAGCAGGCCATGGTTCCGTCGAGCTTACCTTCTCTAACTAATTGCAGTCCTCGAGAGTAAGAGACTTCAACAAATTCGACTTGATGCCCTCTTGCTTTCATGGTTTCAACTAGCAAATCACCTAGGTAACCCACTTTGCCTTGGTTTTGACTTGCGATGCAGTCGTAAGGACACCATTCATCAGTTGCGATTCTTAGCGTATCTGCAAAAACAGAACTAGAGAAAAGCGCAATAAAGCTAGCAAAGAGAAGGCTAAAAGTGAGCGATTTTTTGGTGGGTTTAATTTGTTTAGTGTGTGCTAGCATAATTATCATCCCTGTTTTATAAGCTCCTGACAGTATAGGAGTTTTACCAGAACAGTGCCACGAGAGTTGCTGGTTTTAGTTTGGGAATCGTTATCGACATCAGCTGGGTTTGGCCGCAAAATTTCAGCTATAACACTGTATTTCCCCTCGTTTCCTAACGTGAGTAACGTTTATAAAACTATGCTGTCAGGCATTTTACTTAGCGTTTGCTATAGGGGTTATTCGCACTCAGGCATATTTGCTCAAACATGGAAATCCGTATTGCTGGTATATTGGCCTCTTAAGCGTGCAGCTATTCATTTAAATCGGGTGATAGCTAAAAGCTCAATGGCTAATCAGCATTTAAGCGTGATGCTCAATACTGGGTATTTTTTATATTGAAATTGGATTGGTGTTTAAAGTGCTGTGGTTTAGCTAGGGTGGTAGTGCAGTACTCTTTAAGTACGCATTAGGTATTTAGAAGATAATAGGTTGGTAGTGAGTAAAAATAGATTGATTGCACAGTTTAAAAAAATGACCCTAGAACAGTTAGAGGAAGAACTTCTATCTCCTGATTTAGCTGAAAATTTAAGGGAAATTGTGCTAACTGAAATATCGTTACGTCGTAGCAGGAAAATTACTTGGTACACAACTTTGTCGTTAGTTTTTTCTTTGGTTGCTTTGTTTATATCATTAGTAACGAGTTGGGATTCAATAGTCTCGTGGTTTTCTTGAGTACACGCATTAGCTGTGGTTTGACTTAAGGTCATCTCAAATCATAAACATGGAGAAGATATGCAGTTTGCTAAGGCATTTAATTATAAGAAGTGGGCAAATAAGCAATTGCTTAACTTTGGGGAACGACAACTCTCACAGCTCTCGGAAAGTGATAGCACGTTTTTCATTAGAATTTTAAACCATACTACGGTGGTCGATAGCCTCTTCATCAGCCGAATTTTGGGAGAGCCCGAAAAATATAGTGGTGATAATACGCCTGAGACTCCAACACTAGCGGAGCTACGCGATACAATGAATCAAAACGATTCGTGGCTAGCTCAGTATGCGGAATCTGTATCTGAAGAAGAACTGCAAAGGGTTATTCCATTTACTTTTGTTGATGGTGATACAGGGCAGATGTCAGTCGAAGAAATACTGCTTCATTTGTTAACTCATGGCAGTAACCACAGAGGCATGGCTTCTAGGGTGCTGGCAGAAAATAACTTAGAACGTCCTAAAGACACATTTACCCGGTATCTACATCAAGCAGAGCCTTCAAGAAGGGCAGCAATTTAGCCGTTTAAAAACGTTTAAGCCAAGGGCCAAGGCGTGGCTTTTATCGTGGCAATGGGGTTCGCGTTTGAGTTGGTCTATCATTTAAGCGGATGTTAACTGCCGATCAAATTAAGGAGAACAAAGTGAGTCCTACTGAATATCCAATTAAAGGTTCGTGTCAGTGTGGAAATGTCCAATATGAATTACTAGAGCCACCGCTAATGGTTGTCGCTTGCCATTGTAAAGAATGTCAAAAATTGTCGACTAGTGCATTTAGCATAACGGCGATGGTTAAAACCGATAGTGTTCAGTTTCATGGTGAAATGAAAACTTGGAGCCGAGTAGCGGATAGCGGCAATACTAATGGCGCAAAATTTTGCCCAACCTGTGGAAATAGAATTTACCACTTTGATCCTAACGAGCCAGATAAACTAAAGCTTAAACCTAGCAATTTATCGGATACCAGCATTATTAATCCTACAGTTCATGTATGGGTAAGTGAAAAGCAAGATTGGTATCAAATACCAGAGGGCGTCAAAGTTTTTGATAAGCAGCCCTAGCAGCCGCTGCTAAGGCATAAAGTCAGCGCTAACTAAAGTTGCCACTGCTTTAAGCCTTAGCTCTGGTTGGTTTCCCTCGCGAAGCTAGCCAGTGTGGCTATTTTAGTTAGAACTGGCAGTCTTGACTAAACAAGACTGAATAAAGTAACCTTTTTAAATCACTTCTTCAGGAGATTACGCCAACATGAATAACTAAACCTGTCATCCATCTCTTATTTTATTTTTGGATTTACAGGGTTAGTAGGCGTAGCTCACTCTCCGATATTTCTTTACAAGTACATTCTGGATATTTTAAGCGCTTGAATACGCGCGAGTATTTGCATTGATCTGATCTCTATTAACTGTTTAGCTACGGCTGTTGTCCCTGTCTTACAGGAGGCAAATTATGCCAGTTTTACAGGCTTACAACATAAGCCATCAATTTGATAATGGCGACATGCTGTTTCAACAATTGTCATGCTCCATGCTTAAACGTCGTGTTGGCTTGGTCGGTCGTAATGGTGTGGGTAAATCGATATTAGCTTCAATATTGTGTGGTGAATTAGAGCCATCAAGTGGCGCAGTCTCGCTACCTAAGTCATTCGCAGTTTATCGTCAGCAACCCTCTCACTTGTTATTAGCTGGGCTTACCATTGGGCAGTTCTTAGGTAAAGCAGAGGTACTTGAAGCGTTAAAGCGGGTTGAATCGGGGGACTGCTCTGAACATTGGTTCGACGTGATTGGAGAACAATGGGATTTATCCGCGCAGCTCACTCAGCAGCTTAAAGAGTTAGGCTTGCCATTAGATGTTGATTTTCCTTGTGCTCAACTCAGTGGTGGCCAATTGGCACGATTACAGCTTTGGCAGTTATTTAACCGTGACCCAGAGTTATTGATTCTCGATGAACCGTCCAACCACCTTGATACCCACGCTAAGCAGTGGCTATTGGGAATGATGCAAGCGTTTCAAGGAGCAATTTTACTGATCAGTCATGACCGAGTATTGCTACGTGAAATGGACGAAATATGGGAGTTATCTGGGCTTGGCTTACACGTTTTTGGCGGAAGCTACTCGTTTTACGCCGAACAGAAACGCACCGAATTACAAGCCTTGGAACGACAACTGGTAAGTGTTGATAAGCAGAAAAAACAACTGCAAGCACAAGCACAACGAAACCGAGAAAAGGCAGAGCAACGCGCGGCTCAAGGAAACAAATTGCGTAAAGAAGGTAGCCATGGAAAAAGCTTACTCGATGCTAAAAAAGATAAAGCCACCGCACGGGCCTCAAATCGCAACAAAAACCAGCAATTACGTGAAGCGCAGCTAGACGATAAAGCACAATCCTTAAAGGCGAGAAAAGAGCAGCTGAAAGAACAAAAGCTCTATCTCGAAGACAGCCCAAGCCGACTGCGTAAAGTGGTATCGCTACTCGATGCTGTATTGCCTTTTGCTAATGCTAAGCCTATCTCAATGCAAGTGTATGCCCACGACAAAATTCATCTGACTGGCAATAACGGGTGCGGTAAATCAACCTTGTTAAAAACCCTATTAGGCGAGTTTTCTTTGCTAAGAGGAGAGCTGCAAATCAATACGTCGTTGTATTATCTTGATCAGCATTTCGGTGTTATTCGAACAGAGCTATCGATATTGGATAACTTGATTCAGCAGTGTAAGGGAATCAAAGACAGCGATGCCAGAACATTGCTGGCGGGTATTGGTTTTCGCCGAGACAGTGTATTTCGCCTTGGTAGCATGCTTAGTGGCGGCGAGAAGATGAAGTTAGCGATGCTTATCGTTAGTCATCAACTAGACCAGCCCTTGTTACTCTTAGATGAGCCAGATAATCACCTAGATCTGGATTCAAAAATGATGCTGGCGCAGGCCTTACAACACTATCGCGGTGGTTTCATTTTAGTGAGTCATGATAACGATTTTGCCAATGAATCAGGAATTCAGAGACAAATCGCTTTATCACCTAACTAGCAAGCTAAGCGGTAGATTAACCGGGGTAACATAACCTTACCCCAATGTATTTACGCGGATCTATTTGCTTTAACTCTGCCTTACTTGGGGGCTTATTTTATGGGTAAAGCAGCAAAGCCAAGCCCATGCCGCATTGCAAGTTTAAGCCAATGTTATGGCTGTGCTTGTGCAAGCTGCTATGGCTAGCGCCACGCTTAGTTGAACTGTGAGCCGGTACCGTTATTGCGATGTTTTTTAGCACCTGATTGCGTCTTTGTTTCATGCCAGTTTGTTAGCTTTTGAACTTAGTCTTGTTTCGCCAATTTAGCTTGGGGTAAACGCTGAGTAACGCTCGCTTAGCGTTAAGATTAACGCCATAAAATAGCGACTATCTCAACGAATAATGGGTGAAAAAACGATGCAAGTAGCAGGAAAATGGGCCTTAGTCACCGGCGCCAGCCGAGGTGTGGGTTTACGCGTGGCTAAAGCCTTAGCCGCCCAAGGGGCTAAAGTGATTGTACACAGCCGCAGTTTGGCTGCTTCGCAGCGAGTGGTAGATGAAATTACTCGCCAGCAAGGTGTGGCCTATGCGGTGGAAGCGGAGCTGTCTGATAACCAAGCCGTAGCGAAGCTCGTTGCTCAAGTTAATCAGTTAACCGGGCATTGTTTAACCGTGTTATACAACAATGCCGCGATTATGACGCCATGGCGAGAAGATGCGGTAGTACCTGCGGCAGATTATGCCCTGAGTTTTCAAGTTAATTGCATTGCCCCAGCAAGCTTATGTGACGCCTTCTTGCCGCAAATGAAGCAGCAAGGTTTAGGGCGCATTGTAAATGTTACCTCTGGCATTGCCGACCAACCCCAGCTAATGGCGTATAGCTGCTCGAAAGCTGCCTTAGATCGTTATGTGCGAGACATGCTGCCAAGCTTAGCGGGCAGTGGCGTATTAATGAACTTAATGGATCCCGGTTGGTTGCAAACCGATTTAGGTGGCGAGCATGCACCTAACCATCCAGATTCGGTTATACCGGGTGCCTTGGTTCCGGTATTACTTGATGAAGAAGCCGGTAGCGGCCAACTCTACTGCGCCCAAGATTATGCAGAGTAAAAGCCCTAATAATCTGATGATTGGGTAACTGAAGATATGTTTTAGCAGCTTAGGCCTAATAAAGGCTTAAGCGGCTAAGTTCTTGCCTAAGAAAATCTGCCTGCCATTTGGCTTACTGGTGTTAATGAAGGCCTAACCCCATATTCCTGCAATTCCGTCTGCCACTCCGAACATACTCGAAAAGCTAGCAAATGACATAGCGTTGCCATAACTTGCGCCGACTCTGGTTCTTATTAAGTTATCTTATTGTATGATTGCTCAATAGTTTTAAGTTATTGTTACTGCGGGGATAGGTGGTTAGCTACTAGCTTGCAAGGTTGGCCAGCTTTTAAGGCCGCAGTAATTAAATGCTAGGGCGAGGGAAGCAATTTGGAACAACGGCGCAAAATTGAAGAAAAGCTAGAAGCAGTTCGAGTAGATGTAGAGCGAATCGTATCACTGGCAAAAGCACACTTAAAAACGGATATCAGTGGTGGCATATCTTTTAAGTATGAGATTAGTGCTCCACACGAAGTTCTTACTGACTTTGAACGTGCGCAATCAATATGTTTCGTAGCTAGGTTTGATGCGTTGCCAACGATTGCGTCTGTAGATATAAATGAGATCTATGGTAAGTTCTATTTAAATAACTTCTCTGAAATGCGCTCTGTATTAAATGAGTACCGTTCAATAGTTCAGAATAAAAAAGATTCTATCCACTATCAAAAAATACATAGGTTTTGTCGAGAAAAACTGCTAAATACAGATCACTCCAAAGACTTGTCTATAACTGTTGACCACGAAAATCGAGGGGACATAACGCAAGAATTTGCGAAGCACCTTGACGAAAGCTACAAAGCAATAAAATCACTTATACAACATTGTGAGTTTAGCTATATCTACAATGGAATATTGCAGCATTCGGATCACCGTTTTAGTATTAGGTTCTTGGAAGATTGCAGCTCTGGTGAAGCAAACTATATTTTTATAAAACATGCGTTTGTTCTTGGACATATTCGAGACCTTCTCTCTTGGCATTATAGGTTGTATTTAGCTCTTACATTTCCAAAACTAGGTGCAATGTAATTAGCTCTAAAAATTGCTTTAGT
>NZ_JBNKPP010000215.1:0-1694 GCF_050295395.1 Agarivorans sp. | reverse complement strand
TTTTCATATGCCTTGGGTGGGATAACTTGTCGCCTGCCTTGTAACAAGTGAGCTAAATATCCCTAGCATGCATCACAAGGTTTGCTAGTGTACAAAATGAAAATTAGCCGAAGCTGAAGAGGCGCCAAGTGCCAGAATATGTGCGGATGGTAGCGCTGGGATGGGGGAAGCTAGAAAGTAAAACGGGCTTCCCATTGCTGAGAAACCCGTTTTAATACAACATGCTAAAACGTTAGTTTTAGTTCATGCCATAGACTGCATTTTGTTGTTTTCAGTAGTATTCGGAAGTATCTGTTAAATATGAATTCTCTTTATTTATCAATGATTAGGTTCACGATTTTGTCTTCTTAGGTATTGGCTTGTTTTGGTTGCTATGGTTAGATGGGGGTACATATGGGGGTACATGGAATTGAGCCATTTACCCGAGAACGTGAGCTTAAAACGATGTTGTATGAAACCACTTTGCGGGCTTTAGTTGGTAAACCTCAATCAAAAGTTAAAGAGTTAACAGATGGTAAAGGGCTCGGAGTTCGAATCTCTAAGCTGGGCAAGTTAAGCTTTCAGTTCCGCTATAAGATCAGTGGAAAAAGCAAGCGAATGGATTTAGGCGGCTATCCTGAGTTGTCATTGAGGCAGGCAAGGGACTTAACCGAAGAGTGTCGCTCATGGTTAGCCGAAGGGCATGATCCGAAAGTTAAGCGCAGTATGGGGCGTGAGAAGAGCTTGGCCCCTGTTACTGTTGAACAGGCGCTTGAATATTGGATAGAGAACTACGCTAGAGAAAATCGTAAACATGTTGAAAGAGTCATCGTCCAATTTAAACGTCATATTTACCCCTATATAGGGCACTTTCCGCTGGAGCAAACAGAGACAAGGCATTGGATTGAATGCTTTGATCGTATACGGCGTGGAGTAAAGGGTAAGCTAAAGCCTGCGCCAGTCGCAGCAGGGCAAATATTACAAAATGCCAAACAAGCCTTAAGGTTTTGTCGGGTTAGGCGCTATGCGGTCAGCCGTGAGTTAGATGACTTGATTGCCTCTGATGTTGGTCAAAAACAACGGCAAAAAGATAGGGTGTTATCAGATATTGAGATGTATGACCTAATGCGCTCAATTCAAAATGGCAAAGGCGCGTTTTATATGCGTTATTTGTGTCAGCTTTTGCTCGTGTTTGGGGCCAGAACCCAAGAGTTGCGCTTATCAACCTTTGATGAGTGGGATCTGGAGCGTGAGCTGTGGACAGTGCCTAAAGCTCATAGCAAAACCAATAAGATCATAATTCGACCCATACCCGCTAAAGTGAAGCCTATCATTGAATTTTTGTATAAACGTCATGGTGATTCAGGCTATCTATTAGGTGAATTGAAAAGTTGTGAGACGGTGAGCTGCTGCGGTGGGCTCATTTATAAGCGATTAAAACATAAAGAATCATGGTCGCTACATGATTTACGCCGAACCTTTACGACCAAGCTTAATGATCTTGGTGTAGCTCCGTATGTTGTCGAGCAGCTGTTGGGCCATTCATTAGGTGGGGTTATGGCCATTTACAATCGTAGCCAATATTTACCTGAAAAACTCGCCGCCTTAAATATGTGGTGTGAGTGGTTAGAACTGTTGGTCAATCCCGCCGATAACGTGGTGCTTATCAATACAGCCAAGACAGGTTAACTCAACATTTTGTGTCAGCGGGTAAG
>NZ_JBNKPP010000214.1:0-9290 GCF_050295395.1 Agarivorans sp. | reverse complement strand
GCTAAATCGCTTTTATTCAGTACCTTAATACAGGGTTTATCACCGCGTAAGCTGGCCACCATCGGGTTTTCACTGCTGTAAGGAATGCGCGCATCCAAGACTTCGATAATTAAGTCGATTTTGGGCATCACTTCTTTAATTTGTTTTTGGGCCTTATGCATGTGCCCTGGATACCACTGAATGGCCATTTCACTCACCTTGAACTGTCAAATTGGGCTCATTGTACTGATTGCTTAATGAAAGTGTAGCGCTTTGTGTTTGGCATAGCAGGGCGACACGGCGTGACCAATGATGAATATTGTTAAAAATTATGCAGTTTATACTAAATAATGCTGTACTTACTGCTATGTTATTAACACTTAATATTAATCTTGTTTTGGCCCGATTTAGGGTTTGGTCTAGGCTGTCTTAGGGAAGAGATAATGTCTAATAATGAACCGCTTAAAGAAGCGACTCCAGCAGCTGTTGCTAGCCTCGACAGTTCCACGCATGTAGACGTCGAACCGCATCGCTCAGGGGTGAGTTTAGAAGCCCGTTATCAATATCATAAGGCGCGCCATCAACACTATAAAAAGGCGTATAGAAAACTACGACCCTATCGCTGGATTAGTTTGTTCATGGGCGTGCTGTGTTTCAGTGCGGTGTTTCCACTGATAGCGGTATGGCCGTCTTATCATGATCTACAAGATAGTTATGAGGGTAGTGTAGCCGAGCTGAAAATTCTGGAAGATCAAAACAAACAATTGAAAGAAGCCCTGTTGCTTGAGCGGCGTAATAACTTTGAGCTAAATCGAGAAAATCAGCCAGAGTTGCGGATCTTTGTTTTTGATACCCTAATTGCCACCGACCAAAGTCAGATCCGCTCTGCTTTTTTTGAAGTGGGTGAGAAGGTGGGTAAACATGTCAATGTGCAGTATCAGTTACTGGCGCAAGGGCCGATTGAGAAAAATCTTGCCTTAGTGTTGATTGATCAAACCGGACAACAAATCTTCCAACAAAGCATCGACTTTGGTAATAAACCTCCGCAAGAGGCGGAGTCGGTCACCGTGGAAGGCACCATAACCTTGGATAAAAATCTAGACGTACGTTACTTTAGGATTGTTGAACTAAGCCAACAGAACTAGCGCTCAGGCTTGTTATCTTCGTTTATTTTTATGCTCTTAAGCCACGTTAATCTATTACACGTTATACTGGCGACATCATTGGATAAGGGCTTAAGAGGATAGCATGTACCTTAGCGATAAATTTGATAGTGGCAATATTGAGTCGGTGGACTTAAGCGACCCACAAAACCTGCAGTTAGCCATCAAGCGCGACAATCAATCAGATTTTTTTCAGTGGTTTCATTTTCGTTTTGAAGCAGAGCTTGATAAGCACTATCGCTTCAATATCATCAATGCTGGCCAATCAGCCTACCCACAAGCGTGGAAAGGTTACCATGTGGTCGCTTCCTACGACCGTGAACAGTGGTTCCGTATTGATAGTGAGTTTGATGGCCAGCAACTCAGTTTTGGTGTGTTGCTGGAACAAAACAGCATCTATTTTGCTTATTTTACGCCCTATAGTTACGAGCGCCACCAGGATCTGATTCATGGGTGTTTAAGTGATGAGCGGGTCAGCCTGAATACCCTGGGCCAAACCTTAGACGGTCGTGACATGAGTTTATTAACCATTGGTGACGCCGAGCTGGCAAAAAATAAGGTGTGGGTGATAGCCCGCCAACACCCTGGTGAAAGCATGGCCGAGTGGTTTATTGAAGGGATGTTAGCGCGCTTGTTGGACCAAGATAACCCACTGGCTATCACCTTATTAAAGGATACGGTGTTTTATGTGGTGCCTAACATGAACCCCGATGGCTCGGTGCGCGGCCACTTAAGAACCAATGCAGTAGGCACTAACCTAAACCGAGAGTGGCAAAATCCTAGCATGGAACGCAGCCCCGAAGTGTTTTTGGTAAGGCAAAAAATGCTGGAGCTAGGAGGGGATTTATTCCTCGATATTCATGGTGACGAAGAGCTGCCGTATAACTTTGTGGCTGGCTGTGAAGGTATTCCTTCTTACGACCAACGCCATCAACTTTTAGAAGACACCTTCAAACAGGCATTTAAGGCGATTTCTCCGGATTTTCAAGATACTCACGGTTATCCAAAAAATAAGCCCGGTGAAGCCAATTTAAATATTGCCGCGGCATGGCTGGGTGAGCAATTTAAAACCTTGTCTTACACCATCGAAATGCCTTTTAAAGATAATGCAGATTTGCCCGATCCTGACTTCGGCTGGTCGGCCGAGCGCTCGATGCAACTAGGGGCTGATGTATTGTTTGCTATTAAGCAGACTCTTGCAAAAATGTAGCGTTTATTAGGGGGGGGCTGCCTTGGCATTCTCCCTTGTTTAACCCTCTCTGTTGCCACTACCTGTCTAATTTTTTTACACTGATAATTTGTGATATTTCATCACCACCTCATGAAATTTTACAAATTTAAGTCAACTCATGATTGAAATGTGATGGCGCTCAAACTCTATTAGGGAAGCGCCCCGCTGGTCATTTTACAGTGGTCACGGCAGGCTTGAAGCCATTCCCCGACTTAAATCACTATCTATATGATAATAATAACTTTTTGTTTGCTGGAACGGTTCATGCTTCTATCGCGGGCGATGATTAAGCTGATGCATGGAGTGCAACATGAAACAAGTGACAAGAACAATGCTGTTGGTCGGTTTAAGTTGGGGTTTACTCTCTAACTTTGCTTCAGCCGCGCTTATCTATGATCAAGAGGTGAGTAATGAAGTAATTTTTGGCAGTGGCAACTTGAACGGAGGGTTTACTGTAGACCGGCAAAACGGCATTGAGCTGGGTTTGCGAGCTAAATTGCGCTTCGATGAAACCAACAGCCCGCAGAATGTTTTTAATAGTGATGGTGCTGGCAGTTACCAGTTTGACAATATTTTGCCACCAAGTGGTTTTGGTTTTGCACCGGGTTCTACTTCTACCGCTATTTGGAACTTTGAGTGGTCAGTTAACAGTAGTTTCGATGGTAGCGGCGGCATGTTAAGTGATTACACGTACTTATTACAAATCGATTTTGATCCCAGCGCCGCAACTCATTTCTTAGTTTTCGATCCGGTTAATGTGAGCAATGCCGACCATGCCCTAGGTAACAATGCTACAGCTAATGGGGCAGGCTTGGTTGATTCGGTGAACTATGCAGCACTACTTGATGATTACAATTTGGTGCAAAATTCTTGGAACATGGAATTTTTTGATGACGCCACTTATAGCTTCGATGCCAGAGTAGCGGGCACTTACGACATTAGGCTCAGTGCTTACGACCAACAGGGGCGTGAATTAGCGAGCAGCGCCATACAGGTGGTTAATGCAGCCGTGCCTGAGCCGCAAACTTGGTTGAGTTTTGCCTTGGCGATGTTTAGCTTGTTATGGATGCGGCGTCGACAAGCTTAATACCGGCATCTAGATTAACTAAAAACGGAGCCAAATGGGGGCTCCGTTTTTTGAGCGTCGTTTAAGTTAACAAGCCGATGTACACTTGCAGCACAATCAGGTTGACGATGTCGATGAAGAAGGCCCCCACAATCGGTACCACCATGAAGGCTTGCGGCGAAGGACCGTTGCGCGAAACCAGAGCACTCATATTCATCACTGCGGTTGGGGTCGCCCCTAAACCAAAGCCACAATGCCCACCCGCTATAACAGCTGCATCGTAGTCTCGGCCCATGAAGCGGTAACTCACATAGCTGGCAAATAGCGCTAACATCAAGGTTTGGCAGAGTAAAATAATCAGTAGTGGTAAGGCTAAATCAAAAATTTCCCATAAACGCAGGCTCATTAGGGTCATCGATAAAAATAACGACAGCGACAGGGTACCCAGTAAATCCACGCACTCAGCATTTACATGGTAGCGGCCGCTTAATTCACTGGTATTGGCAATGACCACACCAAAAAATAGGGCGTAGACAAAGTCCGGCATTTTTAGCCAAGTGAAGGCCAGATCCGTTTCTATTTGTTTGGCAAATTTGGCTAATACCACACAAACCAGCATTAAAAATAAGATTTCAATTACCGTGGTTGGGGTTACTAAGTCTTCTTCTTTGCGGCTATAGGTAACTAAGTCGGGGTGGGTTTTGTGGTGATCCTTACCTTTCGAGAAGGGCGACTCAAGTTGGTTTTTTTTGATCAGCCGCTCACCCACAGGTCCGCCAATAATACCGCCCATGACAAGACCAAAGGTCGCGGCGGCCATGGCAAATTCAAGCGTTGGCATATGGTATTCTTCGGCAAAAATCTGCGACCACGCGGCACCAGTGCCATGTCCTCCCGAGAGGGTAATTGAACCAGCAAATAGCCCCATAAGTGGTTCTAAACCTAGCGATGAAGCTAAGATAACCCCTAGGCCATTCTGCAATATGATATACACCGAGGCGATGCCTAAGAAAACAAAGACTTTGGCGCCGCCCTTCATTAGTAGCTTATAGTTAGCAGCCAAGCCGATAGTACTGAAAAACATCAGCATGAAGGTATCTTGCAAGGGTAAGGAGAATCGCAACTCTATACCTTGCAGCTTCAGCAGGGTGATAATGATGGCCACCACTAAGCCACCCACAATGGGTTCGGGAATGTTGTATTTTTTTAATAACGCGACGTAGTGGCAGATAATTCGGCCGATGAACAAGACACTTAGTGCAATCAGAAAAGACTCTAGCTCACCTATTTGGTAAACGGTATCCATAAAACATGACCTTTACTTTATAGTTGAAGGCTCAGTATAACGCTTGGCTAGTCGGGGATACATAAGCTTCTATTAATAAAATTAGGCAAGTCAATTGCTTGGCGCGAAGGCGTGGGACTAACGAAGGGGTGGTTAGCTTCGTACTAGTTATGAGTCATTGGTTAATCGTCAGTTGAGGGGCTAATTGCAAATAGGATAGGTTAAGAATCAAGTCTAGGCTAAAGCTAGGTAGCCACCTTAGCCTAGTGATAAGAGATTAACGAAGGGTTACAAACTCTTCAGCGCTGGTGGGGTGAATGGCTACGCAAGCGTCGAAGTCTGCTTTAGTGGCGCCCATTTTCATGGCTACGCCAAAGCCTTGTAAAATTTCGTCCATGCCTAAACCAATACCGTGTAGGCCAACCACTTTCTCATCTTCACCCACACAAATGAGCTTCATCTTAGTGACTTGACGGTGTTGAGTGACGGCGGTGTACATGGCGCCAAAGCTAGAGGTGTAAACTTTGACATGGTTTTCACCATATTTAGCTACTGCCTCAGGCTCGGTTAAGCCAATAGTGCCAATGGCTGGGTGGCTAAATACCACTGTGGGTACTAGCTCGTAGTCCATCTTAGCCGTAGTTTTACCGTTAAATAGGCGTTCAGAGAGTAAGCGGCCTGCTTTTACTGCCACAGGGGTGAGCTCGATTTTGCCGATGTTATCGCCTACCGCATACACCCCGTCTACCGAGGTATTAGAATATTCATCAACTTTGATATAGCCATAATCGTCTCGCTCTACGCCAATGCCTTGCAGATTGATTTGGTCGGTGGCTGGCTCGCGGCCAATCGCCCAAATTAGGGTATCCACCTCGAGGCTGTTACCGTTCTCAAAATTCAATTTAAGGCTTCCGTCGGCCAGTTTTTCTACCGACTGGGGTACGCTATGGGTATGCAGGGTAGGGCCGTCTTCGGCCATGATTTCCACTAGAGTTTCGGTGAGCATTGGGTCAAAGTCACGTAGTGGTGCGTGTTTACGCACGGCAAGGTGGGTTTCGCTGCCTAAGGAGTGTAATACTCCGGCTAGTTCTACAGCAATGTAACCTGCCCCTACTACCACAACGCGTTTAGGTTGCTGGTTTAAAGCAAAAAAGCCATCTGAGTCAATGCCCAATTCGGCACCGGGAATGTTGGGAATGCTAGGGCGCCCGCCGGTGGCGATTAGAATATGTTTGGCGCGGATCTGCTCGCCATTCACTTCTACGGTATTGGCATCAACAAATTTGGCAAAACCGTTAATCAGGGTCACGCCATTGTTGCTAAGTACTCGATCGTAAGAGCCGTGTATCCTTTCAATATAGGCTTCGCGGCTAGCCACTAAGGTTGACCAGTCGAATTTATTGACTTGAACATCAAAGCCGTAATCGGGGGCATAGCGGTGAATGGCTTCGGCCACTTGGGCACCAAACCACATCGCTTTTTTCGGTACGCAACCTACGTTTACACAGGTGCCACCAACGTGGCGAGCTTCAATTAGGGCTACTTTTTGGCCATACATTGATGCGCGGTTAGCAGAGGCAATGCCACCGCTACCTGCGCCAATGCATAGGTAGTCGAATTCTTTCATAATTACTCCATGTTGGGCCGAAAACTTGCCGCAGTATAGCCTGTCCGACTAACAGATGTTAATCGGCTTTTTGCGCTTGGTAGGGGATCCGTATGGAGAAATGTACCCCTTCACCGGGTTGGCTATCAAAGGCAATATGGCCTTTAAGTAGCTGCACTACTAAGTTGTAAACGATGTGAGTGCCCAAGCCGCTGCCGCCTTGACCACGTTTTGAGGTGACAAAGGGATCGAAGATCCGTTTGGCAATATCACTATCTACGCCACGTCCCGAATCATGGTAATCAATGTGTAATTGATCGTTTTCTTTGTGTATAGAAATGTTGATCCGCTTTTCGCCATCCCAGTCTTCAAAACCGTGTTTCACCGAGTTGAGGATCAGGTTGGAGTAGATTTGCGTAAAGCTACCGGGGAAGCTGTACAGTTCTAAATCGTTGGGGCAGTCCACCACAATTTCACAGCCAGAGCGGCGAATTTTATGGCCCAATGAGGTGATAACTTGGTTCACATTTTCATTTAAGTTGAAGGTGTAACAAGCCTCAGAGCTTTGATCTACCGCTACTTGTTTAAAGCTGCTGATTAAGTCTGAAGCGCGGCGTAAGTTGTTGAGTAACAGCTCGGTAGATTGGTTGAGATTGCCGATTAATTCGTCCATGAACTTACGGCTTAGCTTGCCGCTTTCTATGCTCTTTTTCAGTTGGTTACCTTGTTCTTGTAGATAAGACGCGGCGGTGACGCTAATACCAATCGGGGTATTAATTTCATGGGCTACCCCGGCCACTAAGCCCCCTAATGAGGCCATTTTTTCAGCTTCTACCAAGGATTGTTGGGCATTTTTCAATTTGTCAAAAGCACTGGCCAATTGCAGATTACTTTCTTCCAAGCGCTCGGTACGTGATTTAACTTTTTGCTCCAGCTCGTCATTGAGTTTTTTAATCTCATTCTCAACTCGTTTGAGTGGGGTAACGTCGTAACCAAAGGCAATCATACGCGAAACATGATTACCCTCGTAAAAGGGGACAAAGGTCCATAATAGGGTGTATTTGTTATTGGCTTGGTCGGTGAGGGTGAGTTCCTGGTCTTGAATCACCCGCAATTGGCGCAGGTCGCTCTCTATTTTTTCCCGCATATCATTATCAATGAATACACTCAGCCAGTTTTGCCCCACCAATTCATCTTGATGAAAGCCGGTGAGCATGACCCCTGCAGGGTTAGCGGTTAATACATTGAGTTGGTTATCTAGGGTTACAATCACCGCGTTACTGGCATTAATTACGGTGGCGGAAAAGTCACGCTCGTGAGCCAGTTGGTCGGTAGCCTTGAGCTTTTGAGCAAACTCATGGTCAATCTTTAGGGTCATTTGATTGAGGGTATTGACCAGTTCTCCTAGCTCGTCGTTGCGCGTTTTCCCCTTGGTATCTAACTTAAGCGGTGCGCCTAAGTTGTCTAAATCCAAATTACGGGTGTATTCCACAATGGTGTTGAGGTGGCGTACGATAAGATAATAAATAATGAATAGAATGCCTATCGATACCACTAGCGTTTTAATGGTTTGGCTGACCAAAATTAAAATGGCTTTTTGCCAAATGCGTTGATAAACCTGCTCTAAAGAGGCAGCCACAAACAGTTTACCTACCATTTCTCCTTGATATATCAACTCAAATTCTTGAGAAAGATCGTAATGATCGGCAGAGCGGCCGCGGGCTAACAAGGGGACTTCGGAAGAGCCTAAAATTTCTTTTACCAACACATATTGCATGTTGGGTAAGTTCATAATGCCTTCAATTTGTACTTCAACTTGTTCTTCATCCAAGTTCCACAAGCTGGCGGCAATCGGTTGTAAAAAACTGACTTCGATTTGATCAATGCTTTCTTCGATGACTTCAACGTCTTGTTTGTAGTCGTAACGTAATTGAATGAGGGTAATAATTAGAGCAAGTAAGGTAGAACAGATAAGAATGTAGGACAGCATTCGTAAAGATAAGCTGTTAGTTCCCTTATTTAAGGCTAATTTATGCCACAACCCAGTGTTTTGGCTCACTGAAGTTTTGTTGTTATTGTCCATTAATTATTGAGTCCTGTTGGCCTAGCTTATTGAAAAACCAGAAAACCAAAATAATCCCTAAGGAAATCATAGTCTAATTCAAAGCTATGTAAACAGTGGAAATGATGAATCGCGGGTTGATTTACAAATTATCAACCCCAGATTAAGGTATTCATAGTTATCATTTCTTCAGCCTTAAGGATCCCCTATGAGCAACCCCTTACTTGATTTGCCAGGATTACCTCCCTTTAGCAAAATTAAGCCGGAACATGTGCAGCCTGCAGTAGAGCAAGTGATAGCTGAATGCCGCGCCACTATTGAGCAAGTGCTCGAGCAACCTAAACCCACTTGGCAGAATTTTATCTTGCCCTTGGATGAAGTAAATGACCGCCTAAGTCGCTTATGGTCGCCAGTGAGCCATTGTAATTCGGTGGTAAACAGTCCCGAGCTACGCGAAGCCTATGAAGCTTGTTTACCGCTATTGTCGGAATACAGTACTTTTGTTGGCCAACACAAAGGCTTATACCAAGCCTATAAGCAGCTAGCCGAAGGCGAAGATTTTACTAGTTACAATTCGGCACAGAAAAAGACCATTACAGATGCGCTACGTGATTTCGAGTTGTCGGGCATTGGCCTCGCGGCTGAGCAACAAGCTCGTTATGGAGAAATAGTTAAACGGCTCTCTGAGTTATCATCACAGTTTTCTAATAACGTATTAGATGCCACTTTGGCTTGGCAAAAACATATTACCGATGTAGCGGAACTAGCGGGCTTACCTGAATCAGCTCTAGCCGCCGCTAAACAAGCCGCAGAGCAAAAAGATTTAGACGGTTATTTACTGACTTTAGAGTTTCCTAGTTATTTACCGGTGATGACTTATGCTGATAAGCGCGAGTTG
>NZ_JBNKPP010000213.1:0-11501 GCF_050295395.1 Agarivorans sp. | reverse complement strand
ATCAGAGGATGCGCCTTTGACAGACCGCAAAGCTGCGACTGACAATTTTAGTTAACTGCGTCTTTTAACGCTTTACCGGCTTTAAACGAAGGTACGTTAGCAGCGGCAATTTGAATCTCTGCACCCGTTTGAGGGTTACGGCCAGTACGGGCAGAACGTTCTTTAACTTGAAAAGTACCAAAACCTACCAAGGCTACGCTATCGCCTTCTTTCAGTGTATCTGAAATCGCTTCAATAAAAGAGTCCAGCGCTCGGCCTGCTGCCGCTTTAGAAATATCCGCGCCTTCAGCGATTTTATCTACGAGTTGAGCTTTATTCACAATTGGTTCCCCTTGTTGTTATTCCTTTTCTTCTCACCACAGGAAGTTCCCTTTTTACGGTTGAGAATGAGGCGAGTTAGTCTAATAAAGTAATACCACCATCAATGTTATTATCAACGGCTTCCTTGCCAGCCTTAGGCTATAGCCCTTGAACAAGGCTGGCAAGTACTATTTTACGATCGCATCCCGTTTATTTGCATTGACTCAAGCTTTTACTTCGAAGCCTTCAGGATTTTGCTCTAAAGCAATCTCCAGAACCTGTTCTATCCAGCGTACTGGAATGATTTTGAGGTCACCAACAACATTTTCGGGGATCTCTTCTAAATCACGTTCATTTTCTTTTGGAATCAATACTGTTTTGATCCCGCCACGGTGTGCAGCCAACAATTTTTCTTTTAGGCCACCAATTGGAAGCACCTCTCCGCGCAGGGTGATTTCCCCGGTCATTGCCACTTCCGCTTTTACTGGATTACCAGTCAAGCTAGACACCAAAGCGGTACACATTGCGATGCCCGCACTCGGCCCATCTTTTGGCGTGGCACCTTCTGGAACATGCACGTGAATATCACGTTTTTCGTAGAAGTCGTTATTAATTCGCCATTTCTCAGCACGCGAGCGCACCACTGTCATGGCGGCCTGAATAGACTCCTGCATCACGTCACCCAAAGAGCCAGTGTAAGTAAGCTTACCTTTACCAGGTACTGAAGCCGTCTCAATAGTGAGTAAATCGCCCCCCACTTCGGTCCAAGCTAGGCCGGTCACCATCCCGACACGGTTATTCTCATCGGCTTTACCGTAGTCGCAACGTTGCACCCCGAGATAATGGCTTAGGTTTTGCTGATTGATTTCAACTTTCTTAATATCTTTATTAAGTAAAATCTCTTTCACTGCTTTACGGCATAACTTTGAGATTTCGCGCTCTAAACTACGCACCCCAGCTTCGCGAGTGTAATAACGTATAATGCCTATAATCGCGCTATCGTCGATGACGATTTCGTTAGCTTTTAAGCCATTACGTTTAATTTGTTTGTCAATTAGATGCTGCTTCGCAATATTGAGCTTTTCATCTTCGGTATAACCAGACAAGCGAATCACTTCCATACGGTCAAGTAAAGGACCTGGAATATTCATCGAGTTGGAGGTGGCAACAAACATCACGTCGGATAAGTCGTAGTCCACTTCCAAGTAATGGTCGTTAAAGCTGTTGTTTTGCTCAGGATCCAATACTTCCAGCAGCGCTGAAGCAGGATCGCCGCGCATGTCAGAGGCCATCTTGTCGATTTCATCCAACAAGAATAAAGGATTCTTAACCGCCACTTTGGCCATTTTCTGAATCAATTTACCAGGCATTGAACCAATGTATGTACGACGATGCCCACGGATTTCAGCTTCATCACGCACGCCACCTAAAGCCATACGCACATATTTACGGCCGGTAGATTTAGCAATGGATTGCCCTAGCGAGGTTTTACCTACACCAGGGGGCCCAACAAGACACAAAATTGGCCCCTTAAGTTTGTTCACTCGGCTTTGTACAGCTAAGTACTCTAAGATACGTTCTTTAACCTTCTCTAAGCCATAGTGGTCTTGATTAAGCACTTGCTCGGCCTTAGCCAAATCACGCTTCACTTTAGAACGTTTTACCCAAGGAACACTGATCATCCAGTCAACATAGCTTCGCACTACTGTGGCTTCGGCTGACATGGGCGACATCATTTTTAACTTGTTGAGCTCTGCCTGAGTCTTCTCTTTGGCTTCGGCGGGCATCTTGGCTTCTTCAATACGCTGAGCCAATTGCTCAAATTCGTCTTGGCCATCTTCAGATTCACCCAGCTCTTTTTGAATCGCCTTCATCTGCTCATTGAGATAATACTCTCGCTGGCTTTTTTCCATTTGTTTTTTAACGCGGCCACGGATCTTTTTCTCAACTTGCAGTAAGTCGATTTCCGATTCCATCATCGCCATTAAATACTCTAAACGCTCAGTCACACTAGCCAACTCGAGTACCGACTGTTTGTCTTCTAGCTTCAGAGGCATGTGCGCGGCCATGGTGTCGGCTAAGCGGGCAGCGTCGTCAATACCAGAAACAGAAGTAAGTACCTCGGGAGGAATTTTTTTATTCAGCTTGATATAGCCTTCAAATTGGCTAATTGCCGAGCGAACCATTACCTCTTGTTCTTTTTCTTCCGGTTGAGCAGACACCACGTACTCGGCAGAAGCAACATAATACTCTTCTTGTTGGATGATCTCTTCCAATCTGGCGCGCTGACTACCTTCAACCAAAACTTTAACGGTACCATCAGGCAATTTCAGTAGCTGCAAAATATTAGCTACGGTTCCAACGGTGTATAAATCGTCAGCCTGAGGGTTGTCGTTACTGGCATCCTTTTGTGCAACCAATAATACCTGTTTGTCTTGACTCATCGCACTTTCTAAACAGCGGATGGATTTTTCGCGACCAACAAATAAAGGAATAACCATGTGCGGATAAACCACAACGTCACGGAGCGGTAATACGGGAATTTCAAAACGTTCTGAACGCTCTAAGGTCATGTCGTCCTCTTTACCTTAGCTAATAATCTCTATCAGCATATTGGGTCAAACTTTTGTAGTTTCAATTCTTAGTACAGGATAAATTTAAAAAAACTGGCTTGTAGCTGCTTTTTTAAACAATCGGAGTTAACGCAAGCGTCTACGTACCGTACCACGCACCTTTCCCGCCATGCCAATTAAACTTTGTCTGGTATGGCAATGACATAGCGCTACCGCCAAGGCATCTGCGGCGTCGGCCTGAGGGCTGGCCGATAGAGCCAATAATTGCGTCACCATGTGCTGTACCTGCGTTTTGTCTGCCGCTCCGGTACCGACAACGGCTTGTTTTATTTGCCTAGCCGAATACTCTGCCACAGGAATATCTTGGCTTACGGCAGCAACAATTGCAGCCCCTCTTGCTTGGCCAAGCTTTAGTGCGGAATCAGCATTCTTGGCCATAAAGACTTGCTCAATAGCAAATTCGTCGGGAGAGAACTGGGTAATAATTTCACTGACTCCCGCATGGATCAGTTTCAAGCGAGCGGGTAATTCGGTTTCATTAGTTCGAATACAGCCGCTGCCTAAATATTCTATGCGTCCATAGGCTTGCTTAACGATCCCATAACCAGTAATCCGCGAGCCAGGGTCGATACCTAAAATAATACTCACTGCTGAACGCTACTTTTCAGCAAATTCACCAGCACTATATCCAACTCAGCAAACTTATTATATCTCATTATTTTATATATCATTATCTTGTTCCAAGGCAGCACTTCAGACTAGCAAGTTTAGCGCGGCATTCCTATTAATTCATGCTAGCAGATACCGTTCCTCTGCCGGTTATAGAGGGCTTAGCCAGCGCTTTTACTTAGCCAAGTTGAGTTACTAGCGGACTCCCCTTCCCGAACTGATTTAAGTAAACATTTTTTCACTTTTTACAGCTTGGACAACTTTACGGCGTTTAATATCGGGCCGTTAGTAATACCTACCCATTCATTTTCCCATTCGGCTTACTAAGCTTGGATAATAAACCTTAAATCTTAGCTACTCAAAATTTAACAGCTAGAGAAAACTTCAGCTGTTTTATTCAAGCCAAATTCGCAAACCTATTGGACTAGCTTCAAGTTTAAATGGCACAACATATAAATTAACCAGATCTCTCTAACGTCAATACCAATGAAAAAACACTCAATAATCATACATAATTATGTTCAAACAATAAGATGATAAATACTCCTAACCATTGAAAAAATAACAAAAAACTCAATAGAAAACTTATCGCAGGTGAATATTTAAACAAAACAAAACATTTTCAATTCACCCTTAACTTATTGAAAAAATTAACCTATATTTAATTAATCAAGGACATGTAAACCAATTACTATCTAGCATGGAAGGCTATGAATCTAACTGTTAAGCGCGCTAACTTAGCTTCTCATAAGCGCAAGTGCTTACTCTTAAGCCTGTTTATATTTATTCACATCACTAGCTTCAGCATTCCTGTCGATGCCGAAATTTGGGTTGTGAGTCATGCCAAACAATCAACACAACTCAATATCAACACCATACGTTCCATCTTTTCCCTTCGGCAAAAACATTGGCCTGATGGGCAAATGATAGAACTAGTGGTAATGGATAATAATTCGCCATTACATAGACAATTTTGCCTCGACACCTTAAATCTATTCCCCTACCAACTTAGTAGGATTTGGGAGCGGCAAATATATACCGGGACAGCGGTCGCACCTACCATAGTCAACTCAGAACAAGATATGCTCAGTATTATAGAAAATAACCCCAACGCAATTGGATATGCTAGCCAAGAGGTCAATAATGAAGCTCTTCATTCTTTTGTTGTTAAGTAGTTTCAGCGCGGCATTCTTTACAGCTCCAAGCCATGCAAAAGGCTCTTGGGGCGGCTTCGTATCTGCCAGCTATATTGATGTGAGCGCAAACAATTATTATGGCTATAACTCCGGAGATAGCGGTCCCTTATATGAAGCTGGCCTGCGCGGCTTTTGGCAATTAAACCCTAATTGGTCCTTATCCGGTTTAATCATTGGTAGAGAAAATGGCGATTGGTTTGAAAGCGGTCTAGAGCTTGATTACCTTAGCTTAAATTACCAAACCGCGCTACATCAAGACTGGGAGCTAGGCCTTAAGCTAGGTAGATTTAAATTAGCCAATGGTATTTATGGCGCAACCCAAGATGTCCCCTTTACTCGTCCCAGCATTGTATTGCCGCTGTCAATCTATCCGCATATCCTCAAAGAACAAAGCCTAAGAGCAGATGGTGTGCGAATTGATTTAGACCACTTCACAGCCAGCGGCCAGCAATACAGTTTTGCGGCGTCAATAGGTAAAGAAAAATTCGATGAAAGCTTTACCCGTCGCTTCTTGGGTAAAGATCAGGGTGGAAAATTCGACAGCGAGTGGAATACCTCATTGCACTTCTCGGCGCGCCCCAATTCAGATTGGTACGCCGCACTAGAATATCGTCGCTTAGAAATGTATTTAAACAATGCCATCGATCTAGCTGGACCACAAAGCCCGATTCCGTTGCCTTTCGACTTTAACATTGACACCGAGCAATACATTGCTTCACTGCAGTATACGCAGCAACATTATGAATTAACCGCAGAATTTACTATGCGCAGAGGTGGCACTTCAGCCGAAGGGAAAAACCAGTTTGCTAAACCCTTAGAAAGCAACTTCGAAGGCAGCATCGATATGAACGCTTATTATTTACAAGCAGTGTATATCGTTAATCCACAATGGAGCTTACTTGGCCGCTACGACAGTAGCCACTTTGTCGACAACGATATCGAACCTAACTTAAGAGATCTACAAGACATCACTATTGGACTAACTTGGAACTTTCATCGCAATTTCCAACTAAAGCTGGAGCACCACTGGTTCACAGGTACCTCTATGATACCTCCAGTCAGAGACTTAAATTTCAGTAGAACGAATAACCCTGAACGTTACTGGCGTCTGTTTGCTGCTCAACTAAGTTATCGTTTTTAATAATTAGCTCTATGCTTAATATGATAAAGCTTAATTAACAGCTTCAGCGGTATAAGAGAATAAAAGGAATAATAATGACCTTGAGCCAGTTTCCTTTGATGGATCTAAAAAACCGATACATTAGCGTCAGATTGAAGCTTACTTTAGCTTTAATCTTGGCTGCGGGCATAGTTGTTACGGTATTTGGCTTTACTGCCCAAGAGCACTATCAAAACCAACAAGAGCAATTAAAACGCAGCTATCTCGATAACTATTCCTTAGAGTTTAATGACCAAATAGAACGCCTAAGTGATAGCGTCACCTATATTTTTGAAACCCAAACCCTACTCAGCCAAACCGATAGTTTGGCTGAGTTGGACCAATATTTATCCCGACGTTTACCTGAGCTACAGTGGCTTCTTCCGATTAATAATGGCTGTACTGTATTTACTGTAGAGCAATACCGTTGCGCGAATGTCGACGAACCACCGCCACGACAACTACTGGAACAAGTATCGTTGCTAGCCAGACCAATGCGCTTGTTACAATGTATGGAACAGTGCTTTTTGTGGGTTTCGCTACCTATTCGAACTAGAAGTGCCGAGCAAGGCCTACTAGCTTTTCAACTAGATTTAGCCGATGCGCTGATCAATGTCACTCAACGGGATGATATTGAAGTTGCCATCATCGACCTAGAACGACCAATTTATAAGAGTGTTTTATTGGCTACTAATACTCAAGTACTCAGTCAAAACTGGTTTGACAATGCCATAGAGTATCGTAACCACGCTAATATGGAGTTCAAGGTTGAAGAAAAAACCATTGTTGGAAAGCAATACCCTATCAAAGATAGCGCTAGCCCCTCACTAAAATTACTGATTTTAAAAGACTGGAGTGAACAAATACGGCTACAAACCCAATTCTCCAATAAACTGTTAATGCTACTACTTATCACCATGGGCTTAGCCATTGTGATCGGTATCTTGTTAATGCGCCGACCTCTTAAGAGCTTACGTTATCATACTGAAACACTACCTAGTATTTTGCAGGAGAAAAGCTACCAACCGCAGGCTAAATTGCAGCTATTTAATGATGAGTTTGACTCTTTAGATGACATCTCGATTAAGTTAGCCAATAGCTTCGCCAGAATGCGGGAAAACATTGCAGAAAACACCAAAGTGTTAGAAAAAATGGCCATGGAAGACCCTTTAACCGAGCTGCCTAATCGCACTGCTTTTTTAACTCAGTTAGGGATAGCCCTACAAAAAGCCAAACACCAAGGCCGTGAGATAAGCCTGATCTATATCGACTTAGACAATTTTAAAACCATTAACGATACCCTAGGACATGATTTCGGCGACTTGTTGCTGGTACAGGTGGCCAAAAGAATCAAGCATCTTGGTAAATCAGCCTCAGGTACCTACCGCCTAGGCGGAGACGAATTTACCTTACTCATCGACAATCAAGATAAAGACAGTGTATTAGGCTTCGCCTACAGTCTTGCTCAAGAAATCGCTCACGATATAACGCTATCGGGAGTCACCATGCGAGTCACCTTAAGCATTGGTATTGCCACCGCCAAACAAGCCGAGTACGACTCGCAACTGTTAATTAAATACGCGGACTTAGCGATGTATTCATCCAAACGTCAAGGACGTAACTGTTGTACCCACTTTGATATAGAACTGGCTCGACAAAATGACATGGTATTTACCATTGAGAACCAGTTCCAAAATGCCATGACGCAAGACCAACTGGAGTTATTCTTACAACCGCAAATATCCATGAACCAACAACAGATTACCGGCTTTGAGTTATTGTTGCGCTGGAACCACCCCAGCCAAGGAGTTATGAATCCGGGGCAATTTTTAGACATCGTTGAAGCAGGTCGCCATATTCTACCCTTAGGTTACTGGGTAATAGAAAAATCCATCGCGCTATTAGAAGAATTACATCAACAAGGCCATCAAGGATTAACCATTGCATTCAACATTAGTGGACGGCAATTTGAAGACAAGCATTTCGCTAAACGACTCATCAGCAAGTTTGCCGCCGCTGATATTGGTGACAACTATCTAGAATTAGAAATCACTGAAAGTGTTGCGGTGCAAAACTACCAGCAGGTAAAAAGCCAACTCAAAGAAATCCGCCAAGCAGGAATACGAGTGGCCTTTGATGACTTCGGTAAAGGTTTCACCTCTCTCAGCTACTTAAGCAATTTAGCCTGCGACAAAATCAAATTTGACCGTGAATTTGGCCATAACGCCCTTTCTTCCAAGCCAACACAAAACATTGTACTTAGTATGCGCGAGTTGATTAACACGCTAAATTACGAAATTTTAGTGGAAGGGGTCGAGACCCTAGAGCATGCTAACTGGTTGAAGAAAAATGGTTTTGACAAGGTACAAGGTTACTTCTTTGGCCGGCCTCAAGCTAAAGCTGAAGCGCTAGACCTTTATCACCGCTGTAATGAAAAAGGCGCTCTATTAGATAAAAACGGCCAAATTATTCACCTGCACCCATTAATCAACATGCCAAAAGCAAACAGCAACTAAGAGGCTATTTGATACAAAAAAGGCCAGCTACCGGAGCTGGCCTAACAACTATCAACCTATCTTAGGATGGGTCGTGTTAATAACTAATTATTTAGCCTCAGGTAATTGTACCTGCAATGCCAATTCATTTAGCGCAACCGGATTAGCAGCACTTGGGGCGCTAGTTAGCGGGCAAGCTGCCGTTGCGGTTTTCGGGAATGCCATTACATCGCGAATCGAGCTAGCGCCAGTCATTAACATCACCAAACGGTCTAAACCAAAAGCTAAGCCAGCGTGAGGAGGAGTACCGTACTGCAAAGCCTCAAGCAAGAAGCCAAACTTCTCTTGAGCCTCTTGTTCGCTAATACCCAACACTTTAAAGGCAGCAGCTTGCATATCTTGTTTGTGAATACGAACACTACCACCACCTAGCTCACAACCATTTAGAACCATGTCATAGGCATTCGACAATACCCCTTCAGGGGCACTAATTAACTGCTCAGGAGTCACGCCCTCTACTGGTGCGGTGAAAGGATGGTGAATAGCATGGAACTGTCCGTCCACTTCTTCAAACATCGGGAAATCAACTACCCATAATGGCTTCCACTCATCTGAGACTAAACCTAAGTCTTGGCCCACTTTCAAGCGTAAAGCGCCCATAGCCTCACAAACAACATTGGCTTTATCTGCACCAAATAGGATTAAGTCACCATCTTGAGCTTGGCAGCGCTCAACAATAGCACTGGCCACTTGTTCATTTAAAAATTTCAGAATTGGCGATTGTAAGCCATCTAGGCCTTCGCTCACTTGGTTAACCTTCATCCAAGCGAGACCTTTAGCGCCATAAATACCCACATACTTACCGTAATCGTCGATTTGTTTACGTGATAAGCTAGCGCCACCAGGAACGCGCAATACTGCTACGCGGCCTTTGTCATCGTTAGCAGGACCAGAAAACACCTTAAACTCAACATCTTTCAATAAATCGGCTACGTCCACCAACTGCATAGGGTTACGTAAGTCCGGCTTATCCGAGCCATATAAACGCATCGCTTCGGCGTAAGTCATTTGTGGGAATTCACCTAAGTCCACATCCAACATGGCAATAAACAGTTCACGAATCATCTGCTCGGTCACTGCCATCACCTGATCAGAACTCATAAACGAGGTTTCAATATCAATTTGAGTAAACTCGGGTTGACGGTCAGCACGCAAGTCTTCATCACGGAAACACTTCACAATTTGGTAATAACGATCCATGCCCGACATCATCAACAACTGCTTAAAGATTTGCGGAGACTGTGGCAAAGCGAAGAACTGGCCTTTATGGGTGCGGCTAGGCACCAGATAATCACGCGCGCCTTCTGGAGTAGCCTTAGTCAAAATAGGGGTTTCAATGTCTAAAAAGCCATTGTCTTCCATGAAGCGACGAACAAAACCGGTCACCTTGGCGCGGAACATCATCCGTTGAGTCATCTCAGGGCGACGTAAATCCAAATAACGATAACGTAAACGCTGCTCTTCCGAGTTGTCTTGGTTACTGTCTAAAGGTAGTGGCGCAGCACGGTTAAGAATGTCCAACTCTAAGCCCAATAGCTCTACTTCACCGGTAGTCATATCTTTATTAACTTGGCTATCTGGACGGGCACGCACTCGGCCCTTCAAACGGACACAAAACTCATTCCGTAAACTGTTGGCGGTATCGAAAACGTCGGCTCGGTCTGGATCAAACACCACTTGCACAATGCCTTCTCGGTCACGCAAGTCGATGAAGATAACACCGCCCAAATCACGACGACGGTTAACCCAACCGACTAAATTTATTTCTTGATCAACTAACTCTTTAGTGACTTGTCCACAGTAAACAGTGCGCATTTGGCCTTTCCCGTTTTACGTTTTTAAAATTTAGTAAATGAATAACTCCGACGAAGCCCTTTGGCAACATCAAGGAGTGAAAGGGCGATAGTATAAAGGAAAGCGACCATAAATAAGAATAGCGATAGAGCAATAAATCTAGTGCAGACGACAATTTTGCCAAAGACAAGGACGCTTTGGCTGGTTACAATGCCCCACTAATACCATTTTGTTTTTTAAAAGCCGCTTTTGCGTACGAGAACCAGCCATGCAAGGCAAAGATACTCTATTTTCTAAACCCATTACCCAGCTCGGCGAGTTTCGCTTTGACGAACAAGTCGCCGAAGTATTTCCCGATATGATCCAACGCTCGGTGCCGGGCTATAGCAATATAATCTCAACCATTGGACATTTAACTGGGCAATTCCACCAAGCCAACAGCAAACTCTATGACTTAGGCTGCTCTTTGGGTGCGGCTACTTTAGCAATGCGCCGCGCGGTCACCAAACCAGGAGTAGAAATTATTGCTGTAGATAACTCTGCCGCAATGCTAGAGCGCTGTCAAAAACACCTCGACGCATTTCGCAGCTCTGCCCCAGTAAGCCTGTTATGTGAAGATATCTGTGAAGTAGAAATCAGCCAAGCCTCGGTGGTGGTATTAAACTTCACATTGCAATTTATCGCTCAAGAGCAACGTTTAGCCCTACTGAAAAAGATTTACCATGGAATGTGTCCAGGTGGCTTACTGATAGTTAGTGAAAAATTTCATTTTGAGCAAACCAGTACCCAAAATTTAATCAGCGAACTGCACCTCGATTTTAAACGCGCCAATGGTTACAGCGAGTTAGAAATTAGCCAAAAGCGCAGCTCTTTAGACAATGTACTGGTCACCGATACTATTAACCAACATAAACAACGTTTTGCTGAAGCCGGTTTTTCGGCTAGCGAACTGTGGTTTCAATGCTTTAACTTTGGCTCTTTAGTGGCGATAAAATAACCCCGCAACTAGGCCTTATGATTTGGCTGAGAAAGCAACGCTCTCAGCCTGATTCATCCTTACTGCTCTATACTAAGCGCTCAACAAAGCGGCAATCTTATCAGCAAAGGGTTGCAGCTCTGCACTATCAACCATGGTTCGAGCATGGCTTCGAGCCTCTGCCAGTGAGCCAGGAATAATATGAAAATGAACACGCAGTACGGTTTGGCCTGCTTGCTCACCATTAAATTGAACTAGGCTGATCCCTTCTACTTGCAT
>NZ_JBNKPP010000212.1:0-6150 GCF_050295395.1 Agarivorans sp. | reverse complement strand
GGCGAGTGAGTCGTGTAACTCGCGCGCAATGGTGGCGCGTTCTTCCATTAATAACAGTTTTTGTTTTTGTAGCAAGCCTTGCTCAAAGCGCAATACCTTGGTGATGGTTCGGCAGTAACTGGTGACTATAGCGACCCGGTTTGGTGGCACTTCGGGTAACACTAAATAGCCATAACGTTCTTGGTTCAACTCCAAGGCAATCGGTGGTGTTAGTTCAACTTCACCCGCTTGGTAGTTTACGTCCATGCCTAGTTTATTAAGTTGTAGCTTTGCGCCCCTAATGCCTAGGGTTTCGCAGAGCAGTTGCAAAGACTGCTGGAAATGTTGCTGGTTTAAGGTGCTGTTAAAGAGAATTTGTTCCAAATTGTACAGGAAGTTGAGATCTTGGTTGGCGCGACGAAGCTCTTTAGTTTTCTCTTTGACCTGATTTTCCAGCGTTTGATAACTGCTGTCTAAATCTTGCGACATTGAGATGATCCCTCTTGCCAGGGTTTCCATTTCGATGCTGGCATAACGAGTGGGAACGGAAATTTTAAAATCGCCACTTTGCACCTGGCGCACCGCTTCAACCAGTCGATAGATCGGTTTAGAAATATTACGCTGAATGTACCAAAGGGTGTAAATAGCGATTAAGGTGATGATGACAAAGGCGAATATCTGCAAGAAAGTCAGAGAAAAAACCTTTTCCTCAGAATTGTATTGGGTTTCGGCAACAAACTGATCAATCAGATCAACAAAACCCACCACATGATGGTCGAAGTAAAGTGTGTCATGATTCACTACATAAGGCTTGAGTTGCTGCCAACGTTGCTTAACCTTTAAGTAGCGCTGGTTCATTTCGCTACCTTGTTTGGCGACTTTTTGTAGAGCTGGGCTGTTTAAGGAACGTTCAAAGTGAGCAATTTTATCAGCTATCGCTTGGTCGTTAACATTCAGCGCATGCGCCATACGATAGCTTTGCATTCGTAACGAGCCCGCAATATTAATCGCTTCAGCGTCATTTAAGCTATTGACTAATGTAGTAAGCGAGCCCATCGCCACCAATGCAAAAAATACCATCATCAAGCTGAGTAGCCGAATGACGGCGGTGGCGATAGAGCGTTTCCCAAAATAAAGCTTCAACTAGAAGTCCTTGTTAAATAGATAATTTGATTAAACTCGTATCTGTCATTAAGTGTAACTTTTACAAAGCACTTAACAAATACTATTTTTTTGCATAGCATTAACAACATCACCGAAGTCTAAATTGACCTAAGTCCTAATGATATGGCGTTTAGACCCTTAGCATTGACTAAGCAGGGTAAATCTCAGAAATGGTTTTGCCTCCCGTATTTGGAAAGGTTGATTTATGTTATCGGACGCGTTTAACCGACAGTTTTTCTACTTGCGTTTGTCGCTCACCGACGAGTGTAATTTTAAATGTAACTACTGCCTGCCTGATGGCTACCACTGCGAGGCGCCTAAGCAGAATCTCAGTTTGTCTGAAATCGAGCGGTTGGCAGCTAGTTTCGCTAGCCTTGGCACCAACAAAATTCGTTTAACTGGCGGTGAGCCTAGCTTACGCAAGGATCTTACCGAGGTAATGGAAATTTGTGCCAATACCCCCGGTATTAAACAGTTAGCTATGACCACCAACGGCTTTCGCTTGGCTTCTCAGGCTAAACGCTGGAAACAAGCCGGTTTAAGCCACATCAACGTGAGTGTTGATAGCCTCGACCCCCGTCAGTTTGAGTTAATTACCGGTACTAAAACGTTCACCAAGGTGATGGCCGGTATTGATGAAGCCTTAAACCAAGGTTTCAGTGCTGTTAAGTTAAATGCCGTGCTGTTAAAGGCCGAAGCACAGCAAACCTTTGAAAAATATTTACAATGGATAAAGCAACGCCCGGTGGAGGTCCGTTTTATCGAGCTCATGCAAATGGGCGAGCGGCCAGAGTATTTTGCTCAGCACCATATTAATGGCGCTGGGTTTAAGCAGTACCTGTTAAGAGAAGGCTGGGAGCAGCAAATTCGCGCCCACAATGCCGGGCCAGCGCAGGTTTTTCATCACCCAGACTACGCAGGTAAGATCGGCTTAATCATGCCCTATGCCAAAGATTTCTGCGCGACATGTAATCGACTAAGGGTTTCTTCTCAGGGTAAGTTGCACCTCTGCCTGTTTGGTGAAGAGGGTGTTGAGCTGCGTGATTTACTGCAACAACCAGAGCAACAGGCCGCTTTATGCCAGCGTATCGAATCAGCCCTACAAACTAAAAAAGTCAGCCATTTTCTTCATCAAGGAAATACCGGCGCGACTCCTCACCTTGCTTCCATCGGCGGATAAGCTTTAGTGCGTGATAAATATCACGCACTATAATTGATCTAAGTCAATCATTTTAACAAACACCTCTTTAGAGGTATGTTATTGAATGTTAATAAAATCTACGCTTGACCCCAATAAAGCTAGGGTTGTTGCTGATCGTTGCTGGTTGAGGTTAAGCATGGGGAGAATTAATGTCTATAGACCTTTCTAAACGGCGTCTGTTTAGTCAAAGCCCTAGCTTAAGAAGTAAACAACATCATCGCCTACCGTGGTTGAAACAGCCGATAGAGCAAGGTTGTACCCAGTGTGGTGAATGCATAAAAACCTGCCCGGAAAAGATAATAGTAAAAGCGAGTGGTGGCTTTCCCTTGGTGGATTTTACTCAGGGTGAATGTAGCTTTTGTTATCAATGCGCCGCGGTGTGCCCCGAAGGTTTGTTTCACGAGCAGCATCAAGCCGCTTGGGATAACAGTATCGCGGTGCTTGAGACTGCTTGCCTGGCGCAAAACGGCGTTTATTGCCGTAGTTGTAGTGACAACTGTGAACAAGCTGCCGTCAGCATTCGGCCTTTAATTGGCGGTAAAGCCGAGGTGAGGGTCGATGATGATAAATGTAATAGTTGCGGTGCTTGTATTGCCGCTTGCCCAAGTCAAGCCATTGAGATTAAGGAAGTACTATGAGCGATGAATACCATATTAGCAGTGCGGTGGTGCTTTGTAAGCCCGATAAAATTCAGCAGGTTATTGCGCAAATTGGCGAGTTTGCCGGTTTGGAAGTTCATGGTTTTAATCCTGAAGGCAAAATCGTGGTCTCTATCGAGAGTAACAAGCGCCACAATATCGTTAGTACCTTAGAAGATATCGCTAAGTTAGATGCTGTGCTCAGCAGTAACTTAGTTTTTCACCAATTTGAATCAGCTAGTGAGGAAGTATCATGAAATGGACTCGCCGACAATTTGTTAAAGCGAATGCGGTAAGTGCCGCAGCCACGGTTGCGGGGATCACATTACCAGCCAGTGCCACCAATCTGATTACTTCATCAGAGAAAACCGAAATGACTTGGGCAAAAGCCGCATGCCGCTTTTGTGGTACAGGTTGTAGTGTATTGGTAGGCTCGCAAAACGGCAAGGTGGTGGCCACCCAAGGGGATCCTGAGTCGCCAGTTAACCGCGGTTTAAACTGTATTAAAGGCTATTTCCTTTCCAAAATCATGTACGGTAAAGACCGCTTAACCACGCCCCTACTGAGAATGAAAGACGGTAAGTTTGATAAACAAGGCGAGTTTACTCCGGTGTCTTGGGATCAGGCCTTTGATGTCATGGCGGAAAAATGGAAAAAAGCCATCGCCGATAAAGGGCCGACTTCGGTGGGCATGTTTGGTTCTGGTCAGTGGACGGTGTGGGAAGGTTATGCCGCAGCCAAGTTGCATAAAGCGGGCTTTTTAACTAACAACATTGACCCCAACGCGCGCCATTGTATGGCTTCTGCTGTGGGTGGTTTCATGCGTACCTTTGGTATCGATGAACCAATGGGCTGTTATGATGATTTAGAGGCTGCCGACGCTTTTGTGTTGTGGGGCTCTAACATGGCCGAAATGCATCCGATTCTTTGGTCTCGCTTAACCGATCGCCGTTTATCCGCGCCGCATGTAAAAGTGCACGTATTGTCTACCTTTGAACATCGTAGCTTCGAGTTGGCTGACAATGGCATTGTATTTACTCCCCAGACAGACTTGGCGATTCTCAATTACATTGCCCATTACATTATTGAAAATGACAAAGTGAATTGGGACTTTGTGGATAAACACACCCACTTCAAACGTGGTACCACCGATATTGGTTATGGCTTGCGTCCAGAACACCCATTGCAGCAAGCTGCGGCTAATCCTGATTCTGGCAAGATGGTGGATATGAGCTTCGATGAATATCGGGAGTTTTTAAAAGATTACAACCTAGAAGCAGTATCGGCTTTATCTGGTGTACCGGCAGAAAAACTAGAAGCCTTGGCTAAAGATTATGCCGATCCAAAGGTTAAAGTCACCTCTTTCTGGACTATGGGCTTTAACCAACATACGCGCGGCGTATGGGCAAACTGTTCTTGTTACAACATTCATTTGTTAACCGGAAAAATTTCTGAGGCGGGTAACAGCCCATTCTCACTAACCGGCCAGCCATCGGCGTGTGGTACGGCTCGTGAAGTAGGTACCTTCTCGCATCGTTTGCCTGCTGATATGGTGGTGGCGAATCCTAAACACCGTAAAATTGCTGAAGACATTTGGCAGCTTCCTGACGGCACCATCCCGCCTAAGCCTGGTTATCACGCGGTATTACAAAACCGCATGTTGAAAGATGGTAAATTAAATGCGTATTGGGTGATGTGTAACAACAATATGCAGGCCGCGCCCAACATGAACGAAGAAGGCTTACCCGGTTACCGTAACCCCGAAAACTTCATTGTTGTATCTGATCCTTATCCAACAGTGACGGCTCAAGCGGCCGACTTGATCTTACCCACCGCAATGTGGGTGGAAAAAGAGGGTGCTTACGGTAACGCCGAGCGCCGAACTCAGTTTTGGCATCAACAAGTGACGGCACCGGGTGAGGCTAAGTCAGATCTTTGGCAGCTGGTTGAGTTTTCTAAACGCTTTAAAGTTGAAGAGGTTTGGCCTGCCGAGTTGCTGGCTAAAAAGCCGGAATACCAAGGTAAAACCCTTTACGATGTGCTGTTCCGCAACGGCGTAGTCGATAAATACCCATTAGAGCAGATAGATTCGCCATTAAATGATGAATCACATGACTTTGGCTTCTATTTACAAAAAGGCTTATTTGAAGAATATGCCAGTTTTGGTCGTGGTCATGCTCATGATTTGGCCGACTTTGATACCTACCACCAAGTACGTGGTCTACGTTGGCCTGTGGTGGATGGCAAAGAGACTCGCTGGCGTTTTCGCGAGGGTCACGATCCTTATGTTAAAGCTGGGCAGGGCGTGCACTTTTACGGTAAGCCAGATGGCAAAGCCTTTATTATCGCCACACCTTATGAACCAGCAGCGGAGTCCCCTGATCAAGAATATGATCTATGGCTCAGCACGGGTCGGGTATTAGAACACTGGCATTCAGGCTCTATGACACGGCGAGTACCTGAGCTGTATCGAGCTTTCCCTGACGCGGTATTGTTTGTGCACCCTGAAGATGCGGCACAGCGCGGGCTTAAGCGTGGTGACGAAGTTCTGATTCAATCACGTCGCGGAGAAGTGAAATCACGGGTGGAAACTCGCGGGCGTAATCGGCCACCAAAAGGCTTGGTATTTATGCCTTGGTTTGATGCTAAACAGCTCACTAATAAGCTGACCTTGGATGCAACGGATCCTTTGTCTAAAGAAACTGATTTTAAAAAGTGCGCCGTGAAGTTGCTTAAAGTTTAAGGCTTTATTCAGAATTATTTGCCGAGGTGGCGGAGAGATTATTATGAAAATGAGAGTGATTCTATCAGGGTTAATCGGCGGTTTGCTGCTCTGTGGTGCAGTTGTTGCCAACGACTATGTCACTAATGGGGGCCTGCAGTCCTTGCGCGGTAGCACTGAGCTAGATAGCCAGCAAGACGCTCAACAAATGAAAAAGGTGGTTGAACAAGCTAAACCTTATGAAAACGATTATGTTTTCCAACCCCCTTTAATTCCACATCAAATTCGTCATTACGAAGTGAATTTAAATGCTAATAAATGCCTGTCGTGCCATAGCTGGAAAAATGCCAGAGATAGCGGAGCCACTAAAATCAGCGTGACTCACTATGAGGCAAGAGATGGCGAAGTATTGTCTGATGTGTCGCCCCGTCGCTACTTCTGTTTGC
>NZ_JBNKPP010000211.1:0-20248 GCF_050295395.1 Agarivorans sp. | reverse complement strand
TTGGCATAACGGAAACGTTTAGCCTTACATAAACGCACCCCATCAATAATAGACGCGTGGTTTAAGGCATCGGAGATAATCGCATCTTCTGGGCCTAATAGGGTTTCAAACAAACCAGCATTAGCGTCAAAACAAGAAGAATACAAAATGGTATCTTCCATGCCTAAAAACTCGCTTAGGCCTTGTTCTAATTGTTTGTGAATGTCTTGAGTGCCACAAATAAAACGTACCGAAGCCGCACCAAAGCCATGGCTATCTAAACCCGCCTTAGCCGCCTCTATCAATGCGGGTGAATTAGCAAGGCCCAAGTAGTTATTGGCACAAAAGTTCACCACCTGCCCTTGCTCTACCGCTATAGCGGCCTGCTGCTGTGAATGAATGACCCGTTCATTTTTATATAAACCATCGTCTTTCACTTGCTGCAATTGTTGTGAGATAAATGTTGAAAAAGCCGTGTTCATAGCAAACCCTATTTAAAGCCAAGATATTGGCTGAATTATAGTGTTTTCTTTGGCAAATGCAGCTACTAAGCTAAATTATTAACTATTTATTGCGCTCAGCAAATTTCACATAATGTTGATACAAACCTTGGTAGGTATGTTGCGACTCTTCGGTAAAATACGGGCGCAGAGTAAACAGTATTTTTAACACCCCTTGATACAGCCTTGCCTTAGTGATCTCCCCGCCTTTTAGCTGGGCACTTTGATAAGCGATCCAAGCGCCAATGATGAATTTCACGCTGTCAGCCAATTCAATCATGGTGGCATCATCGCCGCTGATAAAACGGCTATCACGCAGTTGCAATAGGATATCTCGGCTCCAGTTGGCTAACTCTTGCTGCAGGGCCTGATATTGCTCTTCAAGCTGCGGGTCACGTGCTAGCAACTCCAATAAATTGGCGTACATAAAACGAAAACGCCACATCAACTCAAAGCTGGCATCCAAATAGGAGGTAAGGTGTTCCAAGGTGAGACGCTGATCCGCATGGGGGCGAAAGCTAGCCTCTAATTGCTCAACATAAAGTTGAAAAATGCTGCGAATAATTTCTTGTTTATTGCTGAAGTGATAATACAAATTTCCCGGACTAATGCCTAAGTCCGCCGCAATATGATTAGTGGTAATTTGCCGTTCGCCCTGCTCATTAAACAGCTTAAGTGCACAGTGTATAATTTTATCTTTGGTTTTCATCTGGCTTAACACTCTCCTTCATTACTACCCTGATAGCTGCAAACGCTGTCAAAATCCAGTTTTTCTTCACGACATTCACCCTGCCAGCTAATTGCTATTCCCCGCCTCACAGCATAAAATCCTTAGATTAACGGCAATTTCTGGAATGGCAGTAGCATGATAATCGTAACTGGTGGGGCGGGCTTCATTGGCGCCAACATTGTAAAAAGTTTAAATGAACAAGGTCATAATGACATCATTGTGGTTGACGATCTAAAAGATGGCACTAAATTCGTAAATTTAGTTGATCTTGATATCGCCGACTACCTCGATAAAGACGATTTTATTGCTCGCATCGTCTCTGGCGAAGATATTGGTGATGCTTACGGCCAAGACATCGAAGCCATTTTCCATGAAGGAGCCTGCTCAGCCACCACCGAGTGGGATGGAAAATACATGATGGAAAACAATTATGAATACTCGAAAGAGCTACTGCACTATTGTTTAGAGCGTCGTATTCCCTTCCTATACGCTTCTTCGGCCGCTACCTATGGTGATACCAATACCTTCAAAGAAGAGAAGCAATACGAAGGTCCACTCAATGTTTATGGCTACTCTAAACTTCAGTTTGATAACTACGTACGCCGTCTACTACCCGAAATTGACTCGCAAGTGGTTGGCTTCCGTTACTTTAATGTATACGGACCACGTGAACAGCATAAAGGCAGCATGGCCAGTGTCGCCTTCCATCTAAATACCCAAGTCAATGACGGCCAAAACCCGAAACTGTTTGAAGGTTATGACGGCTATGATGACGGCGGCCAAAGCCGTGATTTCGTTTATGTGGGTGATGTTGCCAAAGTCAACCTATGGTTCTGGAAAAACCCGCAGCAAAGCGGCATCTTCAACCTTGGTACCGGTCAGGCCGAACCTTTCCGGGCAGTAGCAGAAGCGGTGATCAACTACCATCAAAAAGGGCAGATTGAGTACATTCCCTTCCCTGACCACCTCAAAGGCCGTTACCAAAGCTTTACCCAAGCCAATATCGACAAGCTTAGAGCCGCGGGTTATGACGAGCCATTTAAGAATGTTGCCCAAGGGGTAGCAGAATACATGGCCTGGCTGAACAAATAGACGTGATAAACAAGGGGCGCTTCGCCCCTTTTGATTGTGGGTAAACGATGAAAATTTTGGTGGTAGGGCCCTCATGGGTAGGTGACATGGTCATGTCGCAAAGCTTGTATAAAACCCTTAAACAGTTGCATCCTCAGGCGCAGTTAGATGTATTGGCGCCAGATTGGTGCCGCCCGCTACTAGAACGTATGCCAGAGGTAGATAATGCACTGCGCATGCCTCTGGGCCACGGCGAGTTGCAATTGGCAGTCCGCTGGAAGCTAGCCAGAGAACTAAAAAAACACGCCTACGATTGGGCCATCACCCAACCCAATTCACTGAAGTCAGCTCTGATCCCATGGTTTGCTGGCATTAAACAGCGCAGCGGCTGGAAGGGCGAAAGCCGCTACGGCATTCTCAATGATTTACGCGCCAATAAACAAGACTTCCCGTTGATGGTGGAACGCTATGTGGCTTTGGCTCATCCCAAAAGCCAAATGCACTCTGCCGCAGATTTACCCGGCTATCAGCACCCAGCTTTAAACGCTAACCGCGACAACCAAGCCCGAGCGCTACAACAGCTTGGCTTGCAAACCCAACCAAGTATATTGGCACTGTGTCCCGGCGCCGAATTTGGTCCAGCCAAGCGCTGGCCAGAACAGCATTATGCGGAGGCCGCCGCCTATTGGATCAGTCAACGACAAGGTCAGGTGTGGATTTTTGGCTCCGACAAAGACAAACCCGTTGGAGAGCAAATCATTGCCCACCTTCCTGAGCAGCTACAAGCACAGTGCCACAATCTAGCGGGTAAAACCAAACTAGCCGAGGCTATCGACTTAATGGCGCTAGCCGACATGGCCATCAGCAACGACTCAGGTTTAATGCATATCGCCGCAGCGCTTAAGTTACCTTTGGTAGCCATTTATGGCTCGTCGTCGCCGCAATATACCCCTCCGCTCACGGAGCGCGCAGAAATTTTACATACCGATATTGGCTGTCGTCCCTGCTTTAAAAAGACCTGCCAGTACGGTCATTTAAAGTGTTTAACCGAGTTGCCCGCCAACCGAGCCATTGCCGCCATCAACAAGTTGTTGGCTTGACTACACTTAGTCTTATTTACTATTAGGAAACTCATGAACGCAAATCCTCCGGTTATTTCAATCATTTGCCCCTGTTATAACGAGCAAGATACCGTAGCGGTGTTCACCGAGACCATGCTGCCTGAGCTAGCCAAAACTGAACTTAGCTACGAATTAATTTTCATTAACGATGGCAGTCGCGACCAAACCCTTAGCAAACTAAAAGACTTACAAACTCAGCATGCCAATATTCGCGTGATCAACCTAGCCCGAAATTTTGGTAAAGAAGCTGCGTTGACCGCCGGCATCGATCGTTCTAAAGGGCAAGTGGTCGTTCCCATCGATGTAGACCTGCAAGATCCTCCTGAGTTAATCCACGATTTCATTCGCGAATGGCAACAGGGTTATGATGTTGTGGTGGCCAAACGCAGCGATCGTACCAGTGACAGCCTTGCTAAAAAGCTCAGTGCAGAGTGGTTTTACAAGTTTCACAACAAAATCTCCCACGTAAAAATACCCGAAAACGTGGGTGATTACCGACTGATGACCCGACGAGTGGTTGAGGCAATTCAACAACTACCTGAAAACCAACGTTTTATGAAAGGTATCTTCTCGTGGGTCGGGTTTAAAACAAAAATCATTGAATATAAGCGTGACCCAAGAGTGGCCGGTGAAACCAGCTTTAACGGTTGGAAGTTATGGAACTTCGCATTAGAAGGAATCACCAGCTTTAGTACAGCGCCGCTAAGAATTTGGCTATATGTGGGTTTACTCATTTCACTACTGGCCTTTGTCTATGGCAGCGCCATCGTGATTAAAACCCTGATTTTTGGCATCGACGCGCCGGGTTACGCTTCACTCATCACCATCATGTTATTTTTAGGTGGTGTGCAACTGATTGGTTTAGGCGTGATGGGCGAATACATTGGCCGCTTGTTCATGGAATCGAAACGTCGGCCTATTTACATCATCGAAGAAGACAACTAATAGATGTCGGCATATATTCAGCGCTTACTCGGCTTACGCATAGTGCGTTATGGGCTCACCGGCGGTATCGCCACCCTAATTCACTTTAGTTTGGCTTTATTACTGCTAGCCCAATGGCCGCAAGCCTTTGCCTTAGCCAATTTACTGGGTTTCAGCTTGGCGTTTTTGTTTTCTTACTGGGTGCAAACTTGCTGGGTATTTGAAAACCAACTTAGCTTGGCTAATGCACTGCGCTTTTTGCTGGTACAACTCACAGCACTGTGTTTATCAGTTTGGTTATCTTCGCAACTGAATCAATTTCATAATATTATCAAGGTGGGAGTGGTGATTGTGCTGTTACCCGCACTTACCTTTGTTATCCATCGCTTTTGGACCTTCTCTCGAACAGAGTCGTCTTAAGCCTAAACTTTTAACATGAGTAACCTGTGTCCTTGCATCACAACATAGAAAAACACTTCACTAAGCTATTTTGGCTTATTCTAGTCTGCTCTGGCTTACTATCGCTAAACTACGCGGCTAACCAGATTTTAACTGGTGACCAAACCCAAATGTTACTCAAGGGCTACCTAGGTGCTTATCAAGGCAACTGGCTTAGCTACGGTAACGCCGCAAGCGTAGTTGGCAATGTGCCGGGGTCACTATCCACCTACATCGTAGGACTCCCCTTGCTACTTTGGGATTCGCCATGGGCTCCCATGTTATTATTAATCGCGTTCAGATTAATCAGTTTCTTGCTGTTCGATAGCGTGTTAAAACAGTGTTTTAGCCCCACCGTACGACTCTGCTTTGCGATTCTCTATTTGCTTAACCCTTGGTTTTTGTACGATAGCCTTATTTATAATCCCGCCTACCTGTGTCTATTTGCGGCTATGCATTGTTGGTCGGCATTTAAGCTGAGTCAGCAGCGCTCTTGGTTTTATAGCTTCATCAATGTATTAGCGATTGGCTTGGCCATGCAATTACATTATTCATGGCCAATTTTGGCGGTAATCTCTCTATACCTGTTCTACCGCAAACAAGTACAAGTAAACTGGTGGGGCGTGACCTTAGGCGTAATTGTAATCGCGGCCTCCCTTGTGCCTTACATTATCGAATTGCAGGCCAATCCTGCCATTCAAGGACAACAGTCAGACCGCTACATTGGTTGGGGCGGTATTCATGTTTACCCGGTATTAAAATCAGCCTTGTATTGGCTGCGCTATAGCTCGATGTTGTTTTCCAATCGCATTATCACCGACGCCGAGTTTTTATGGCTCAGTAACACTGACTGGTTAAACACCGCAGTGAGCTATTTATGGCAAGCGTTGTTATACCTGTTGGGTGGCCTAAGCTTAATTGTTACTTGGGGAATCAACCGCCGAGTTTGGCGCAAAATTAAACCGCATTGGCGCAGTAACCAAGCATTACACCTTAAACCTGCGGATTGGCTATTACATTATGCCTTTGCAGCATTATTAGGCATTGTAGTATCGGCCATTCTCTCGCCAATTATTTTTTCTTACTGGCATTTAATTATTACCTTTGGTTTCGCCTTGTTCCCGGTTCTATATCAGGCTGAGCGCTGGCAAAGGCAAAAACCAGCCCGCTTAGCCAACATAATGCTGTGGGTCGGTGGCTACTTTTTAATGGTAAACCTCGTGGCCAGTCACGATAGTAATAAATATTCCTATCAGCAAAGTTACCAGCAACAGGTCGCCGAATACCTAAAGCAACAGCAGCTGCGACCATCACAGCATAAAGCCGATTAGGTAAAGCAACAGATGTTAGTTATTTACAATATTTTACTGATATTCCTGTTACCGCTAGCAATGTATAAGCTGTATTGGCCCAAACCGGGTAAACCTGCGGTAGGACGTCGCTGGCTTGAGCATTTTGGTATTAGCCCTAAATGGGCTAAAGCAGATATCTGGTTTCATACTGTATCGGTAGGCGAGGTTTTAGCCGCCGTACCATTAATTAAAAGACTTAAACAGCAGCAACCAGAGCTGCGAATTTTGCTCACCAGCACCACCGCCACCGGTGCCGAGCAAGCCCAACAAAAACTCGGTGATTGGGTTGAGCACCGTTATGCTCCTTTCGATCTTTGGCCATGCATCGCTTGGTTTTTACGCTGGCACCAACCGCAGCGCCTATGGATTATGGAAACCGAATTATGGCCGAATTGGCTGACGCTGTGTCAACGCCATAATATCCCAGTAAGCCTGATCAACGCCCGTATGTCTGAGCGCTCCTGTCGCCGCTATCAACGTTTTTCTAACTTTAGCAAGCGCTTATATGGCAAACTCGATTTAGTGTTGGCTCAACATCAAGATGATGCCCAACGGTTTCATCACTTAGGCGTTGATGCGGCCAAAATAGTGGTCACAGGTTCCATCAAATACGATTTAGCCGATCCTTGGCAAGCTAAGCAACAAGCCTCAGCATTGCGCCCGCAGTTATTTGCTGAACGTCCGGTATGGATAGCCGCCAGCACTCACAAAGGGGAAGATGAGCGAGTACTTGAAGTCATGCAAATGGTGCGTAAACAGCTGCCTGATAGCTTATTAATTCTGGTTCCTCGACATCCAGAGCGCTTCGATCAAGTTGCCGAACTGCTCAAACAGCAGAACATTGCCTTTTCGCGAAGAAGCCAACAGCAAATCCCCGATGCCCAGCAGTCTATCTATCTAGCAGATACAATGGGTGAAATGATGCTGATGTATGGCTGTGCCGACGTGGCCTTTATTGGTGGCTCGTTAGTTAAGGTAGGTGGACATAATTACTTAGAAGCAGCGGCCATGGGCTTACCCTGTGTAGCCGGTGAATATGACTTTAACTTTAGCGATATTAGCCAGCAACTGCAGGCTCGCGGTGCCTTAAAACTGAGTGCCGACACCGAACAACTGGCTAATTGGTTGAAAGTTTGGCTCAGCGACCCACAACAACGCAGCCAAGCCGGGCAGGCTGGTCTAGCGATAGTGAAACAAAATCAAGGCGCAATTGACGCTAGCTTAAAAGCGCTATTGGCTTAAAGCGCTTGTTTATAAGCGGCAACCAAATGTTGCCAGTCAGACTCTAACCAATGGCAGTAACCAGGCTTAGCTTGCTCTTTTTCTAAAGAACGATAGAGCCGCGCAAGGTTGGCTTGCTGCCACTTTTTCCGAGACCGACATAAGCGGCCACTATCAAAGTCAATCAGCCATACTTTACCTTGCTCATCAAGCATCACATTACGCAGATTTAAATCGGCGTGATAAACCCCCGCCTTGTGGAAGGCTGCGATGGTTTCACCGATGTTTTGCCAAGTGCTCAGTGGCAAACGTCGCTCACTCAACAAGTTAGCCAAGTCCCGTGCACCATGGATCCGCTCGGTAATTAAGTCGGCCTGAAAACTTAAGCCAATGCGCTTTAGCCTGCCGGCGATAGCTAGCGGTGCTGGCAGCCCCAACTCTCGCAACTTAATTAATAAGGAAAACTCCCTCCACACACGACTTCGCTGCAAACCCGAATAGAAGTAGCGATCATTACTGACTTTCGACACTAAACCACCGCGGTGGTAATGGCGCAATACGCATTCTCTATGCTTAAAACGAAAAAACAGGGTCTTGCCCCGCCCCATTGCTTGCCCTACTACTGCGCGATTCTGCTGCCAATGACGAGCTTCGAAATAGGCATCGTTTACTTCTTGCCATACCGCTGAATTATAAAATAACCAACCGTCTGGCGTTTGCTGTTTTTCTATCTGCATCGTGTTCGCTTGTGAAATTAATCGGCACAATTTTACAACGCAAGCGGCAAAAAGCATAATACTTAAGAGAATCCGCCACTTTTGCCAACATGACCAGCACACAACCAGCCCTAAAAATTTGCATCTTGCGCTTATCGGCGATTGGAGATGTATGTAATGCCTTAGCTGCAGTGCAGCAGCTACAAAATGCCAAGCCTCAAGCCGAAATCACTTGGATCTGCGGTAAGGCTGAAGCCCAACTGTTGGCTCTAGCCCCCCAACTAAAAATCATCGTTTACGATAAACGTAGTGGCTTAAAAGGCTTGCTCGCACTGAAACGCCAACTAGCGGGGCAACACTTCGATGTGCTTTGGCATATGCAAGCGGCCCTGCGAGCCAGTGTGGTCAGTTGCTGTATCAAAGCCAAGCGCCGCATTGGCTTTGATCGAGAGCGCGCCAAAGACGGCCAATGGCTGTTTAGCAACGAAAAAATAGCCAAGGCCAATTCAGCCCACGTATTAGATGGTTTTTTACAATTTGTGGCGCAAATGGGCATTAAAACTCAAGCCCCTAGCTGGAAAATCAATCTTAGCCAAGGCGAGCAAGCGGCTGCCAGCCAGTATTTTGCAGCCCCAGGTAAACAAGTTTTAATCTGTCCTGCGGCCAGTAAAGCTTATAAGAACTGGACGCTAGAGGGCTATGCCGGTATTGCTCAATACGCCTTAAGCCAAGGTTATCAAGTTAGTCTAATTGGTAGCCCAGCAGCCCAAGAAATGGCCTTGTCTGAGCAGCTAAATGCGGCTTGTGATGGTAAGCTCAATAACCTCTGTGGCAAAACCAGCTTAGCCCAATTGTGGGCGTTGATTAGCCAAGCTGACTTAGTCATTTCTCCCGATACAGGTCCGGCACACATGGCGGTAGCGGTCAATACTCCAGTATTAGGCTTATATGCCCATCACAATCCACAGCGCACCGGTCCCTATCACTACCGTGATTATGTGGTGAGTGTTTGGCAATCTTTAATTGAACAAGAGCAAGGCAAACCAGCCGAGCAATTGAGTTGGCGTAGCCGGGTTAAAGATCCTCAGGCAATGCAAAAAATAACATTGGATGCGGTAATTGCGATGTTTGAAACCATTAAAAAAGAGCAGCAACTATGAGTGCAAATAGAGCCACCATTAGCGCCATTATTATTACCAAAAATGAACAAGACAGCCTGAAGGATTGCTTAGAAAGCCTTACTTGGGTTGACCAAATTGTCGTTGTAGATTCAGGCAGCACCGACGGCACGCTAGAGCTAGCCAAACAATATACCCAAGATGTTTACATTAATCAGGATTGGCCTGGCTTTGGCAAGCAAAAACAGTTAGCGCAAAGTTATGCCACGGGCGACTGGATTTTAGCGATAGATGCCGATGAAAGAGTCGACCAGCAGCTTAAACACAACATTCAAAACATGCTACTCAACCCTCCCAGCAATACCGTTTTTAATCTAAACGAGCTTACCTGGGTATTTGGTCGTTTTTTAAGGCATTCCGGTTGGTATTACCGCCATATTCGCCTCTACCCACGTGAACTCACTGGCTATAACGATAATTTAGTGCATGAATCGGTCGTGATTCCGACAGCTTGCCAAGTGGCTGAGCTCGACGGAGATATACTTCACTATTCCTACCGCAATATAGAGCACTATCTCGTAAAATCTGCCGGTTACGCCAAGGCTTGGGCAGACCAGCGTGAAGCCAAGGGCAAACGCGCTACATTAGGCCAAGGGGTATTACACGCGCTAGGCTGCTTCTGTAAAATGTATTTACTAAAACGCGGCTTTCTTGATGGCAAACAGGGCTTGTTAATCGCCCTGTTATCGGCGCACTCGACTTTCGTAAAATACGCTGATCTGTGGGCTAGGCAACACGATATTCACTATAAGAAATAGCCGTATCCAACTGTAATTCAGCCAATATCTTAGCAACGTCGATATTGGCTAAATCGCTAAGATTAACCACATGCTCGCCCAAGCAACCATATTGAGCCACCTTAGTCACGGTAAATAGGCCAACACAATACGCGCCAGATGCGCTAGCTAAGTGCAATGGCCCGGTGTCGGCGGACAAAAATAGCGGTACTTGTTGCAAAAATGCCGCTACTTCACGCAAATTACGGCTTTGATAAGTCAACTCCACCCCCGCCAAAGGTTCGGCAATTTCCGGACACAAAATCTCAATTAAATTGATCTGTTGGCCATAATGGCGACTGAATTTATCCAGCAAAGATTGCCAATCTTGGTCGGAGATCACCTTGGCCCCACGCGCGCCTCTAAAATAGGCTAGGCAAGGTTTGCAGTTATTCTCACCAAGCAATTGTTGTAATTGCTGCTTGGCCAACTGCTGTTCATCAGCCGACAGCTCAATATGAGCGTTAAGCGTTTGAGTAGCGGTAAAACCCAGCTGTTCTAATAACTCAATACTGGCGAGCGCATAATGCGGGTACTTGTTTTGACACACAAACGTATGACTAGCGACTGCCGCGTCGGCTGGGCTGTCGAAGGCGACTACGTTTTTACTGGTAATCATTGATGCGATAATGCGGTCACTGGAGCTGGCATGAGGTAATAACAGCATGTCATAGTGTTGCCGTCTTAAGCTTGCTAATGAGCGGTAAAAATGGCCAAACGTTTTTAAACCAAATTGAGAATAATAAACTTGGTTTAAACCAAGATTATTGAAAATACAGCCTAACCATGGCTCACTAATCAGCAGATCGACCTTTGCATCTGGGTAAAGCGTCTTAACGCTATTCACAAATGGCAACAAAAACAACATATTGCCTATGCGTTTGTTATTACGCACAATTAAAACTCGCTGCACCTGCTGAGGATTAAGCAGCTGCGGCTGATGACCTTTGTTACGGCTTAATAGTTTTAATAAGCCTACTTCTAGGGCCAGTGAGCGTTGCCGGCGTTTAACATCAAAATTTCTTAATGCCGTGCGCAGCTTCTTCACAAAGCTCATTCATTTTTCCTTGAATTAAACTGATAGAGGCGAGAGCCATATTGGTTCGCTCGCGAATCAACGCCAGCAAACTATACAACACAAAAGCCCATCAAATCTTAAATTCAAGGATCATTTTGCTACCTAGATCTTATTATTTAGCCTTTTCCACCAATTATTGACCTTAACGGCACAATCACTCACATTAATTAAACTCATATCTTCTTGAGTTAATTCACCAGCCGGAGGGGAAAAAGCAATATGCCGACCTTCGCTATTTAATGGTCGCCAACGCAAAGGCGTGGCACTGCGACGACTAGGAAAGAAGCCCACGGTAGGCACATCTAGAGCACCAGCGATATGCAAAGGCCCGGTGGAACCGGCGATAAACAAATCGGCGCAAGCCAATACTTCACAAAAGGTCTGTAAGCCTTTCTCAGAGAAATACAATTGATTAGGAATGTCCGCTTTATCTAACTGATTAACTAACTCTTGCGCGGCGAGCTGTTCTCCAGGACCTGCGGTTATCACAAAATGTAAGGCGGGATTCAACTTGGCTAAACAGTCGATCAAGCTGAAATACTGCTCGCCACTGAGGTTGTTGGCAGAACCACCGCTACCAATATGCACCATCACCAGTAAATGCTCGGCAAATTGGCCAAACTCTTCCTTTTTGCGCGTACTTATTCGCACATCGCTAAACTGAAAATACGGCGGCTGAGGCTCAACGCAGGCCACTCCATGCTGAGTTAAAAAGGCCCGAGTTAAATCTAAATTGTACTCAGATTCGGGCTTACGTGACTTAGAACGGCGTTGTTTAACCCGTTGATTAAATAACATCTGGGCCAGCTTGGTAGCAGGTGCACAACGCTGTTTAATACCGGCGCGAAAACCCAACCAAGCATTACGCATGTTAGAAAACAAACACAAATAAGCGTCAAACTGTTGTTGCTTAACCTGGGTCAGTAACTTCGCCTGAGCATGAGCATCGGCTTTGGATCCGCAATCCACAATTACCTTATCGATCCACGGGCATAACTCGGCTAAGGGAGCGGTATAACTGGGAACTAAAGCTGTAATTTCACAATCGGCTAACGATTGTTTCAACAAAGCGAAACTGGGCCAAGCCAGCATGAAATCGCCAATTTTGTCATTTCTTACCACCAATAGTTTACGCATTTTCCCACCCTAATCATTAATCCTGCGCATTGTGACCAATCTTTACCACAGGCTCAAGAATTTTCCCCCTAAGCTTTGTGCGGGTTATACTCACCCTAAACTCATACTAGGTAAACACTTATGACAACTCGGGTTATTTACCCTGGCACCTTTGACCCCGTGACCAACGGCCACAGCGATTTAATTCAACGTGCCGCCAAAATGTTCGACACAGTGATCGTGGCCGTTGCGGCCAGTCCTAGCAAACAGCCGCTGTTTAGTCTTAACGAACGGGTCGCCTTATTAGAGCAAGGCATCCAACAAACTAATATCGAAGTAATAGGTTTTACTGGCTTATTAGTGGACCTTGCCAAGCAACAAAACGCTAGCGTATTGCTACGGGGGCTGCGCACCGGCTCTGATTTTGAGTATGAAATGCAGTTAGCCGACATGAACCGTCAGCTCGATCCTAACTTGGAGAGTGTCTTTCTCACTCCTGGTGAGGGAGTGTCATTTATCTCTTCGAGTTTGATTAAAGAAGTGGCCCGCCATGGCGGCGACATTGAGCGCTTTGTGGCACCCCATGTCGCTCAAGCGGTAGCAGCTAAACTGAATCAGGCTTAACGCTGACAGTGCGGACAATAAAAGGTATTACGCTGACCAATGCGTAATGCCTTAATTAACTCTCCGCAGTTGTCGCAGGGCTCACCTTCACGACCATAAACCGCCAGAGTCTGTTTAAAGTAACCCGGTTTCCCTTCGGCATTAGTAAAATCTTTTAAACTCGTGCCACCTTGCTTAATCGCTTCTGCCAAGACTTGTTTGATATGAGCAGTTAATTCCACTAAGCGTACCTTACTCACCTTGTTGGCGGCTCGCTTAGGGTGAATGCCAGTCCTAAACAAGGCTTCATTGGCGTAGATATTTCCCACCCCCACTACTACCTTGTTATCCATAATGAACTGTTTAACCGCAATACTGCGTTTGGCGGCTTGAGCCAGTAAATAGTCACTAGTGAAGGCTTCACTTAGCGGCTCTGGGCCCAAACTGGCCAGCAGCGGGTGCTGCTCAACAGGCAGTTGGCTAAATAACACACAACCAAAACGGCGCGGGTCATTCAGTCGCAATACTTTAGTGTTAGCCAATACAATATCTACATGGTCATGCTTAGCGGCTGGCTCGCCTTGTTGGACAATTCGCAAACTGCCCGACATGCCTAAGTGAATAATGATGTGCCCGGCTTCAGTTTCCAGCAACAAATACTTAGCACGGCGACTCACCGACAATACCGGTAAACCCACGCAGCTTTGAATCAACTCCGGCACCGGCCAGCGCAATTTAGGCTGACGCACGACTATCTCAACAATTTGCTGCTGTTGCAGGTAAGGCTCAATGCCGCGACGACTGGTTTCTACCTCGGGTAACTCTGGCATTTATTGTGACACCTCGGGAAATAGAGCCTGATAACTGTCTGTATCCACTTGCAATAACTGACCTTGCCAATTATTAATCCAGTGTTGCTCACCCAAACTAAATAAGCTTAATTCTAAGGGCACCGCGGAGTTGGCTAAATAAACCATCACCGTATCGCTAGTAGCGGCCCCACCAATAGCATTCTGCCAAGGTTTTAAACTGATATGTAACCACGCATCAATCACCGCCACAGGACGCTCTATTGGCGGCTCACTGCGCCATTCGGTTCCCACTCGCTCAATCACTAGTTCGGGTAGCTCTAAACGCAGCACCGTTGCCCCCTGCGGCAATAGTTGACCCGAGAGCGTTGGCTCGGGTCCCGCTTCCTGCTTATGTAGCTCTACGTATTTAAAGATTAAAATCATCGAGGCAACAGCAAATATAATGATGTTGTTCCAGCCTCTGCGGCTCATTTTCATCGAGATCCTCCTTTATCAACACTCATCATAAGCGGGAACTCTTTGCCGAGTAAAGCCCAGCAAAATGGCCAACCCCCGAAAAAAGAACAAAAAAAAGCTCAGCCTAGGCTGAGCTTATTATGTTACTTAAAGCCAAAATCTATTTGATTTTGCCTTCTTTGTAGATAACGTGCTTACGAACAACGGGATCAAACTTTTTGATCTCCATTTTTTCAGGCATGTTACGTTTGTTCTTATCAGTGGTGTAGAAGTGACCAGTGCCAGCTGATGAGTTCAAACGAATCTTTTCGCGAATACCTTTAGCCATTTTTTAGTTCCTTATACCTTCTCACCACGACCACGCATCTCAGCTAGTACAGCGTCGATACCTTTTTTGTCGATGATGCGCATACCTTTAGTAGATACACGTAATTTAACAAAACGTTTTTCACTCTCAACCCAAAAACGGTGAGATTGAAGGTTAGGCAAAAAACGACGACGAGTGCGGTTTTTTGCGTGCGATACGTTGTTACCAACAGCTGGTTTCTTACCAGTAACTTGGCATACTCTAGACATGTCAGTCTTCTCCAAATAAATACTTCTGCTCGAGCATCTGTTCATGCCCCGTTAGGCCGTCGCCCGGGACGACAGAAAGGCCGCATTTTATACAGGAAATAGAACCCTAGATCAACTAAAAATTGAACAAAGATCAGATCCAACCTCGCTCGGCAAAGGAAACAGTTTCTCCACAGCCGACCACAACATGATCTAAAACTCGCACATCAATCAGCGCTAAGGCCTTGATTAACTTAGTAGTAATTTGCTTATCCGCCAAACTTGGCTCAGCCACTCCCGAGGGGTGATTATGGGCAAATATTACTGCAGCGGCATTTTTTTCTAATACTCGCTGTACCACCACCCGTGGATAAACACTGGCGGCATCAATCGTTCCGAAAAATAGCGGCGCGAATTGTAACACTCGATGCTGATTATCCAATAGCAATATTGCAAATACTTCGCGTTGTTGGTGAGATAATTCCATAGAAAGGTAGTTTTTCGCCGATTCAGCGCTATCTAAAACACTTTTTTCACTGATGTCGGCCAATAAATAACGGCGACTCATTTCGATACTGGCGTGTAATTGTGCATATTTTGCACTACCCAAACCGCGTTCGGCACAAAATCGTTGTTGGTCGGCCGCCAATACCGCGCGTAACGAGCCAAATTGACTCAACAAATGCTGCGCTAAACTCACCGCATCCAAACCAGCGCAGCCGACTCGCAAGAATATCGCCAATAACTCCGCATCACTTAAGCTGTTCGCCCCTTGGCTTAATAGTTTTTCCCGCGGCCGTTGTTCGGCAGGCCAATCACAAATTGCCATAAACTTTTAATAATATAGTAATCAATAGAGATAAGCGTAGCCGAAACTGCGCGCTTGTGTATGCGGAGATCTTAAGTTTTGTGGTAGGCTAGCCGATATCAAATGGTGATTATTATTTCGGTATCAGTATGTTAACGGGAAAGAAGATTCTGCTGGCCATTTCCGGCGGTATTGCAGCTTATAAAACCCCAGAGTTAGTGCGTCGGCTAAAGGAACAAGGCGCAGAAGTACGCGTAGTCATGACCCAACACGCCACTCACTTCATTACTCCGTTAACCTTACAGGCGGTGTCTGGCGAAGCTGTGGGGCTACACGTCGTTGACCCAGAGCAAGAAGGCGCCATGGGCCACATCGCGTATGCCAAATGGCCAGATTTAGTGGTAGTGGCCCCCGCTACGGCCAATGTGATCGCTAAATACAGCCATGGCATTGCCGATGACTTAGTCAGCACCTTGCTACAAGCCACCGCTGCGCCTGTGGCTATTGCTCCGGCAATGAACATGCAAATGTATCTTAGCGCGGCCAACCAAGCCAACTTGGCGCTACTAGCACAACGCCAAGTCCCCATTTGGGGTCCAGCACAGGGTGAACAGGCCTGTGGCGATGTGGGCCCAGGGCGGATGTTAGAACCCGCCGAACTACTAGCCAATATTCAAGCCTTCTTCCAAGCAGAAGCGCCGATACTGGCTGGGCTTAAAGTCGTGATTACCGCTGGGCCGACTCGCGAAGCGATTGATCCAGTGCGCTACATTAGCAATCATAGCTCTGGCAAAATGGGTTATGCTCTCGCCGCCGCCGCCCAGCAACTTGGCGCAGAAGTTTGCCTGCTATCAGGCCCGGTTAACTTAAGCACCCCGGTGGGCGTAAACAAGGTGGACACGCCTACCGCCCAAGCCATGCACCAAGCCGCGTTAGCCAGAGCCGAAAACTGTGACATTTTCATTGCCTGCGCCGCAGTGGCCGACTACCGTGTGGCCGAAGTAGCAGAACACAAAATTAAAAAAACCGACGACAGCGACGAAATGCAGCTGCGATTGGTAAAAAACCCTGATGTAGTGGCGAGTGTGGCCGCGCTAACCAATAAACCTTTTACTGTAGGTTTTGCCGCCGAAACCCAAGACCTTAACCACTACGCCAAACAGAAAATGGCCCGCAAAAATCTCGACATGATTGCAGCCAATGATGTATCAAAGCCAGAACAAGGCTTTAATAGTGAACAAAATGCCTTAAAGGTATTTTGGCCAGATGGAGAGCAGCAATTAGACCTCGCTGATAAATCTGCACTGGCAAAACAATTACTGGCATTAATTGCCAAGCAGTACGCTGCACAATAATTAAAAAAAACATGAAACAAATCGCACTTAAAATACTAGACCAAAGAATTGGCACTACATTTCCGTTGCCAGAATACGCCACGCCAGGTTCAGCAGGCTTAGACCTACGCGCCTGTCTCGACCAGCCCTTGGAATTAACTCCCGGCCAAACCGAACTAATTCCAACTGGCTTGGCGATTCATATTGCCGACCCTTCTCTAGCTGCAACCATTTTGCCTCGTTCTGGCTTAGGCCATAAACATGGCATTGTACTGGGTAATTTAGTGGGTCTAATCGACTCCGATTATCAAGGGCAGTTAATGGTTTCCTGCTGGAATAGGGGCCACAGTCATTTCACCATTGAACCGGGCGAACGGATTGCCCAATTGGTATTTGTACCGGTGGTACAGGCCAGCTTTGAAGTGGTGGAAGACTTTGCTGCTAGCCAGCGAGGCGAAGGTGGCTTTGGCCACTCCGGTACTCAATAAACGGTTATTCAAGTAGTACGCTAATAGACCAATAAAGGATAAGAACAACAATGGCGGGAAAACCAAAAAGCAATCGCCGCGAACAAATTTTGCAAGCGCTCGCACGCATGTTAGAAACCAGCCACGGTCAACGCATTACCACGGCCAGCCTAGCGAAAGAAGTCGGCGTATCGGAAGCCGCACTCTATCGTCACTTTCCAAGCAAAGCCCGAATGTTTGAAGGTTTAATAGAGTTCATCGAAGAAACCTTGTTATCTCGGATAAACCTGATTCAAGAAGAACAAAAAGATACCTTGAATCGCACTCAGCACATTCTCATGTTGTTATTAGGCTTTGCCGAGCGCAACCCCGGTTTAAGTCGTATTTTAACTGGCGATGCGTTACAGGGTGAACATGAACGCTTACGTGCCAGAGTCAGCGTCTTGTTTGAGAAAATCGAAGTGCAACTGAAGCAGATCCTACGCGAGCGTCGCCTGCGCGAAGGCCAAGGTTTTTTGATCGAAGAAAGCAGCCTTGCTACCTTGTTGCTGGCCTATTCTGAAGGGCGAATTAGCCAATACGTTCGCAGTGAGTTTAAGCTAAAACCCACCGCCCAATTTGATACCCATTGGGGCTTTTTAAAGCAACAGCTGATTCAGGGTTAAACTGTTTAAAACGCCAGTGCTTACTGGCGTTTTTTGCGCTAACCTGACGCAATTGTCTGTTAAAAACAATAGACACTTGTGCGGCGCGAAAAAGCTGCTAAATTTGTAGCTTATTTATTTCAGTACAAGGCTACCCACATGGATGTATTTTCAGAAGGCACCAGCTGGTTGGAAAACAACCAAGATCTATTAATTCAATATGCTATTAACATTGCCGCCGCTATTTTAATCCTGTTTGTCGGGATGATTGTGGCACGCATTATGGCCGCTAGCATCGAAAAACTGATGAACGCGCGCAAACTAGATAGCACCATCAGCCACTTTGTTGGCTCAATGGTCAAATACGCTATCATCGCCTTTGTGATTATCGCGGCAATGTCCCGCATTGGCATTCAAACTGCGTCCTTCGTTGCCATTATCGGTGCCGCCGGTTTAGCTGTTGGCTTGGCCTTACAAGGCTCTCTGTCTAACTTTGCTGCCGGTGTACTAATCATTGGTTTTCGCCCCTTCAAAGCTGGCGACTACGTTGAAATTGCCGGAACCGCAGGTTCGGTCGCATCGGTACAAATTTTCACTACGGTATTAAAAACCCCAGATAACAAACAAATTGTGGTGCCAAATGCTGCGGTATTAGGTGGCAATATCGTTAACTACTCTACCCATGCTACGCGTCGTATCGATTTGGTGGTAGGCGTAAGCTACAAAGCAGACTTGGCGCAAACCAAACAAGTATTGCGCGCTGTATGTGAAGCCGACAGCCGAGTATTAAAAGACCCAGACATCACCGTGGCGGTACTAGAACTGGCCGACAGTTCGGTCAACTTTGTGGTGCGCCCTTGGGTTAACAGTGGCGACTACTGGCCTGCTCGTTTCGACCTAATGGAAAACATCAAAAATGCCTTAGATGAAGCCGGCATTGAAATCCCATTCCCACAAATGGACGTGCATTTAGAAAAGTTAGCCGACTAAGCTAAGTCGCCTGATAGTAAAAAGCACAGCCCAGGCTGTGCTTTGTTGTTTTAGGAAAACTTAAATATCATCAAGCCTATGGGTAGCGTGTACCATTTGCTTCTGGCGTTTCTCTTGATGCTCAATCAAATTACCAATAAATTGCCGCGCGCCCAGCATGCTTAACTCATCTTTCGCCAGGCGCAATAAAGCAAGAGATTGTTCACCCAAGTCTAACGCCAAGGTTGTCACGTCATCACTACTCATATTGGCAGGTTGACTTATTTTAGCAATTCTCGCTGGTAAATCTTGCTCAAGGCGAATATCGGTCCAAGTATCCAATAGCTCATGTTTGGCCTGAGCGATGAAGTCTTTTAGGTGTTCGGCATTTTCTTTTTCCTGATGTTGCAAATACGCCAACAACATTCGCACTCGCTCAGAATCTGCATTTAGCTCTAAACGCCGATACATAGCTTGCATCGCCTCACGACAAGACACGAAGTGTTCAAGCAACAATTTTAACTGGTTGAAGCGCATGGCCGCTCTCCGATTAGCCCTAGTTTCTTATAGTTTAGAAGCAGAATTTCATCTGTTTTAGTTTTTTAACTCAAGCGCTTGATTTACATCAAGCGGTGTACTGGCTAAGCCTTCAAGTTGCGAAGCCGAGCAAACTTTCACCATTCGCATTTACTCTGCAAAGCCTTGGCAAATTTGCTATTTTATTCACTAAATCATTGATATTAGGTTGACTAAATGGGCAAGTTACTTAATTGGAGCGATAAAAATAACTTTTATTTTTTAACCATCGCCTTAATCGGCTACATCTTTTTAGCCGCCTGCTTAGAGCAGTTTTGGCAAGGCGACGGCTTTAAGTATTTGCAAATAGCCATGGTTATCGTGCTCGCCGCTGGGGTTTGGCAAGCCAAAGGCAAGCGACTCTGGTTTGCCGCCGGAATAGGCTTTTTACTCAGCACCACCATACTCGCTTTATTTAGTTATTGGTTTGAAGCAGAAGGGCTAGTCAGCTTATACCTCGGCATCGTGCTGTGTTATTTGCTGTTAACCACTTGGACTGCGCTCAAACAGGTTTTATTTACCGGCGAAATCGACGGCAATAAGATAGTGGGTGCTATTTGCATCTTCTTGTTAATTGGACTCGCTTGGGCCCACCTCTACACCATGTTGAACGTGTGGTTTGACGATGCTTTTAACGGCGTGCCCAAGGAACACTGGAGCTCGCAAATGACCGACTTCATCTATTTCAGTTTTGTCACATTAACCACGCTGGGTTATGGCGAGATCAGCCCCAACAATCCACTCACACGCTTCTTCAGCTTTGCTGAGGCGGTATTTGGTGTATTTTACATGGCCATCTTAGTCGCCAGCTTAGTGGGTGCCCG
>NZ_JBNKPP010000210.1:0-1805 GCF_050295395.1 Agarivorans sp. | reverse complement strand
GCAATTAACAAAAATAAATTGGGCCAAATGGTTAAAGAAGCCTGAAAACATTGAGCAATAGACCAGCGTTGCTGCATAAACACCGCTCGCATATATAAAATAATCGCTCCTTGATAAATCGGCTGCATCAGCAAGCCCAAGCCCACATATAACCAATAACTATAGGGGGACGATTGTTCAGGCTGCTGGAAATAACTGCTCTGAACTAAAGCAAAGGGAATGGCAAAAGGCACCACCATCGCCGCTAAGCTGAAAAAATGCCGACGATAAAAATGCCAACTGTCGGCCAACCAATCCCACAGGCGACTAAAATCCATGACGGCCCTCTCGCGCTCTTTCTATGTTCACCAGAACTTACCCCTTAGCTAGTTCGATACAATGGATTAATTGCGTTAACGAAGAAATTTGCCAAGCCACGCCCCGATAAGGCTGAACCTGAGCAGCTGAACCATCACGCTTCAGCCAAATGCTTTGCATACCTGCAGCAGCAGCGCCTTGCGCATCGTTAGCCAAATTATCACCAATATAACAGCATTGACTGAGCGACACTTGCGCCCGTTGCGCTGCCTGTTGAAAGATGGCCGCCTTGGGTTTAGCCGCGCCGGCAGCTTCGGCAGTTAAAACAAATTCAAAATAGGGATTTAGCCCTGCCGCAGCCACCTTACGTTGCTGCATATCTTCCGGGCCATTCGACACCAATGCTAAACGCCAGCCCTGTTGGCGTAGCTGCTCTAAACAAGCCAAACTTTCGGCATAGAGCTGAGTGGCTGCAATATATTGTTGCATGAAATATTCAAAGGCTTGCTCGGCCTCGGCATCACTAAGCTGCGGCATTTGCAAAGCTTCTCTGGCTCTGGCTTGACGCATCGCCGAAGCACTGATTTTAGCTTGTAAAAAGTCTGGGTAGTACTTTTTCAAGGCTCTTTGCCAATGAATTAAAGCGGCGGCTTCCTGTTGCGGTTGGTAGTGTCGAAATAAGGCCTTGGCAGCACTCGCAGTGGCTTGGCCGTCGTCAACCAAAGTATCATCAAGATCAAACATTAAGACACGTGCACTACAAACTTCAGTCATGCTAATTCCTGCTATTTTTTTGCCAGATTAGCGAGCCACTTAGAGAAGTCAACGCTTGTTTACAGAAAGCCTTTGCTAGTTCAGTGAAAAATGCGGTGATCGAAATAAGTCGTGCTAGCGTTTACTAAGGGTATGACTAAATAAAGAGATCGTTATGAAGGCCAAATCCCAAGCCGCTAATGATGTGACAGTGCTCTATTATTCGCTGGATAATCCCTTGCAGCTGCGCTCGATGCTGGTAAAAAAACAATTCAGAAACCAACATGGACGGGTGGTATTAAGCCCGCAACTAAAACACGACAAAATTATAGTGGCCTTGATTGATGGCGAGGCTAAGCTACTTAACATCCTCGGTGAACGCTGCCAGCTTACGCCGCTTTCTGCTGCCTAAATTACAGTTTGATGCTATCACCATTGGTGCTTTCATCTATTTCAGCTTCGGCGCACATATAAGCGCGACTCGAACAAAAAGGCGTGAGTGGCACGTCTGGTGATAAAGCTACTTGCTCTGCCAAACTGCGTTGATGTTTCTCGGTGACTCGATTTACCGTGTAAAATGCCAACCATAAAGCTAACAAACCAAACAGCACCGTGCCTACCGCCTGCCCGGCAACCACCCCTAAGGGGCCAAACCATTGGCCCCCCAAATAAACAAAAGGAATAGTGCCCAAGGTCGCTTTACCAAAGTTAATCACAGTGGAGGTACTGGGGTAGCCCAAATTATTAAAAGCCGC
>NZ_JBNKPP010000209.1:0-11924 GCF_050295395.1 Agarivorans sp. | reverse complement strand
GGCTCATGCATGCGTTTTTTACCGCCCGCGGCAACGATGCGTTCTACCAATTCTTCTAGATTGGGATCTTGCACGTTAAAGTAAAAAAACCGCGATTTTTAATATTATTGGCTTAGTAGCAAGGCTTGCCATATTGGGTTTGAACTAGCTATAGAACTTACTGCACAATGGTTTCGATGCGGTGGTCGCCTTGTTGGTTACTTAACGCGATGTTATAGCTCTAAAGAAAAGGAACCTTCAAATGATTTCACTGGAGTTTTTAATCACATCATTCGTGGTTGTTGTTATTCCCGGTACTGGCGTTTTATACACTGTAGCTACGGGGTTATTTATTGGCAAACGAGCCAGCTTTATTGCTGCTCTCGGCTGTACGCTCGGCATTATTCCAGCCTTGCTTGCCAGCTCGTTGGGCTTGGCTGCGTTATTTCATGCTAGCGCATTGGCCTTTCAGGTTGTTAAATATTTGGGGGCAGCTTATCTGCTTTATCTGGCATGGCAAATGTGGCGGTCATCGTCGCCACTTTCTGTAAATAAAGAGGCTAAAGGCACTAGGTACACTAGCATTGCGATCAAGGGTTTTTTACTAAATATCTTAAATCCAAAGCTTTCAATATTTTTTCTAGCGTTTCTACCGCAATTCATACCATCAAACACAGAACATGCGCTTTATCATATGTTTATTTTGGGTGGAGTATTCATGCTTATGACGCTGGTTGTTTTTGTTTTATATGGCTTTTTATCGGGTAGCTTTAGTCAATACATCGTTAATTCCCAAAGGGCAACCGTAGCAATACAAAAGCTATTTTCTGCTAGTTTCGCTGGTCTTGGGCTAAAGCTGGCATTTAGTGAGCGGCTATAACGGGTTTATAAACTCACTACTAAACTAGCGCTTAACTGTAAGCGAGCACCAACTCTACGCTGTGCTCGCTTTTTATGCCCTAATACGCGCCTTCGCTGTAGGTCAGCTCGTAGCTGTGGCTGTAAATCTCTAGGATGTTGCCAAAAGGGTCTTCCATGTAAATCATGCGGTAGGGCTTTTCACCGGGGTAGTAGTAACGTGGCTCTTGCATGCGTTTTTTACCGCCCGCGGCAACGATGCGTTCTACCAATTCTTCTAGGTTGGGATCTTGCACGCTGAAGTGAAATACCCCGGTTTTCCAGTATTCAAAGTTGTTTTCTGGATTGCTTTGATTTTTAAACTGGAACAGCTCTACACCAATGCGGTCGCCGGTGGAAAGGTGGGCAATGGAAAAACGCTCCCAGCCGCTGCCAAATACATCAGTACACATTTCGCCAATGGCGCTGTCGTCTTCTGTAATTTCGGTGGGCTGCATAATTAAATACCAACCTAGTACTTGGGTATAAAATTCTACGGCTTTGTCTAGGTCTGGTACCGAAATTCCGATGTGGGAAAAGGTTCTTGGAAATGTGCTTTGCATAACTTGCTCCTCAATAGTTGATGTGGGCAGTTTACAAACAACGGTTAATAACCTTAAATTATCATTAGTGATTTTTATGAGTACGTTTGCTAATGATAAATACCACTTGGCTGAATACCTTTTGTACCTTGGTGGAGGTGGGCCACTTCACCCGCACCGCCGAGCGCTTGCATATGACCCAATCGGGGGTAAGCCAGCAGCTACGTAAATTAGAAGAGCAACTGGGCACATCGTTAATTGTGCGCCAAGGTAAGCAGTTTACCCTCTCTGAAGCGGGTCAGCGTTTTTATGACGAGGCGCGCAAGGTATTACTGAGCTTGGCTCATTTAGAGCAAAGCTTGGTGGACGACCCCGTAGACGAGGGCGTGGTGCGGGTGTGCTCTCCGGGCAGCGTAGGGCTTAAGCTTTACCCACAACTACTGGCCTTGCAACAAGCCCACCCTAAGCTGGTGATTGAGTATCGTTTTGCGCCCAATGCCGAAATAGAAAAAGCCATCGCTAAGGGGGAAGCCGACATCGGCTTAATTAGCGCGCGCTCATCAATGGCAGAGGTAAAGAGTGAAAGCATCGCCACCGAGGCCTTATTGTTAGTCACCCCCGCTAAGCTGGGCAAGCCCACTTGGCAACAGCTAATGGACTTGGGCTTTATCGACCACCCCGATGGTGCGCATCATGCCGGTTTATTATTGGGGGAAAATTACGCTGAGTTTCAGCATGCTAGCGATTTTCCCCGCAAGGGCTTTTCTAATCAAATCGGCCTAATTATGCAGCCGGTAAGCCTGGGTTTAGGTTTTACGGTATTGCCTGCTTATGCGGTAGAAGCCTTTGGTAATAGTGATAAGGTAAGTGCTCACTCGCTAGCTAAGCCAGTGAACGAGGAGTTATTCCTGTGCCTTAAACGCTATCGTGCTTTACCTAAACGCATTCAGATGGTGACGGCCAAGATAAAGCAGTGGCTTTAAAAGTAGCCTTTAAACACTTGGCTATAGGCCATGCTGAAGTCTTGGGTGCTGTGTAAGTTGTGATTGCATAGCGCTGCTGATGCTGGCAGTGTGCTTAGGCCCATCTTCATCGTATAAGGTAACTTAATGGAAATGATAAATAGACCGATTAATCGGCATCAGGCCTACCATGCCCATGTGTATTTTGATCAAGACAGCTTGGCCTTTGCTAGCGAGCTGTGTCATCAAGCCGGCGAGAAGTTTGGTTTAAAGGTGGGGCGGGTACATGAAAAATGTGTAGGCCCCCATACTCAGTGGAGTTGCCAGATCATCTTCAACCACAAAGCCTTTGACGCTTTTATTCCGTGGTTAGATGAGCAACGTGGGGAGTTAAATGTATTGGTGCATGCCTTATCGGGCAACGCTATTGATGACCACACCATTTACGCTTATTGGTTGGGTGATCCGGTTGAGCTAAATATGGACGCATTTCTCGACTAAAACGACGGTTTGCGGCTTAGGCCACCTTATAGTGGCGGCCTAGCGCCTAGTAAATGCTATAAACCATCCAGTACAAAATAGTCGCCGAACAATTGAGTCATGGTGCCTAACATCAGCATAAATACCACAAAACCAATAAAGCCGTTGCGCAGCTTGGCGGGGCTATGTGGGCTGTGGCGATAGCCGCTTAGCATGGCTCTGATCAGCTGGCGTTTTTTAAGGGTAAACCAGCCAATGGCAGCCACATGCAGGGCAACTAGGCCCAATAGTAGATTAAAGTTACTATGATGTAAGTCTTTTAGCCACAAACTGGTTTGTTCACTAACGGTGTGATAGAGCGGCCCCTCACTAAATAGGTCATCACTGATAAACAAGCCAGAGCCAAGCTGTAACAGCAGCACTGATATTAACGCAATTACCATATAGGCACCCAAGGCACTGTGCCCAGCAGTAGCTGCAGGCTTGCCCTTGAGTTCGAGTTTAAATTCTTGCCACGCTTGTTTGGGATGAGCAATAAAATGGCGGAATTGGGCGTTGCTGCTACCAATAAAGCCCCAGACAATTCTGGCGAGAATTAGGCTTAACAGACACAAGCCCATGGCCATGTGTAGCTCCATTCGGGCTTGTTCTGCACTCCACCATAAACCACCTAGCAATAATACTTGCAGCCAATGATAGAAGCGCACAAAACCATCCCATATCTTTCGTTTTTGGCTGTTATTCATGGCTGCTCCTTGCTAGTTAAGAGTTTAGTCGTCGCAATCTAAACGAAAACGTTGGTGGCTGTCTTTAGTGTGCTTTTTAATATTTTGTAAGGCGAGTTTTATCGCTTGCTTATCTTTCGCCTGCTTGAGTTGTTGGAAGTAGCCTTCTAGTTGCTCTATGCCTTCTAGGTAGGCCATGTGTAGCATATGGGTTTGATGATCCATGCCTTCCATATTAGGCATCTGGCTATGGTCCATGTCTGCCATGTTGGCATTCATGTCCATTTGGCTGCGGTCCATACCTGCCATGTTGCCGTTCATATCCATTTGGCTGTGATCCATGCCTGCCATGTTGCTGTTCATGTCCATTTGGCTATGATCCATGTTAGCCATCTCTTGGTCCATCATGGGGTGGCCTTTCTGTTGTAGCTTCATGGGTACTTCCAGCTTCGCCTGCTCAACCGAGTTGAGCAGTTTTTCAACTTGCTGTTGCATAGTGGCCTTATCGTCGGCTTTTACTGCGTCCACATAGCCTTTTAGATCTTGCTTCATGTCTTTCATTAGGCCGCCTAACTTGCTGTCTTGGCAATGCTCTGAATGTGCCTGTACAGGCAAGGCAAAAGCGAGGCTTAAGGGCAGTAATAGTGGTAGTAGACGTTTTTTCATGTTGTTCTCCTTATGCTGGACATCGAATGGCGATGCCCAGCTTTTTTATAGTTAGTAGTTTAGTCGATGATGACTTTACGCAAGCTAATGCGCTTCCATAGGTAATAAACGGCGGGTAATACCACCAGGGTTAGTACTAAGGCCGAAGCCATGCCGCCAATCATCGGCGCGGCAATCCGTTGCATCACTTCCGAGCCGGTTCCGCCGCCTCGCATAATTGGTACTAAACCAATGATCACCGTGGCCACCGTCATCATCACCGGGCGAACTCGCAGACCCGCGCCGTCGATAATCGCCTCGCGTAATTGCTGCTGGCTGATGCGAGCATCTTGCTCCAAGGTGCTCACTAGGGCTTGATTGAGGTAGACCAGCATGATTACGCCAATTTCAACAGCCACCCCGGCTAGGGCGATAAAGCCAACGCCTACCGCAATAGAAAAGTTGTAGTTGAGCAGGTACATCAGCCAAATCCCGCCGATCATCGCCAGTGGTAAAGTGGCGAGAATAATCAGTACCTCGCCAACCCGCCGAAAGGCCATGTACAACAGCAACACGATGATCGCCAAGGTGGCTGGAATCACAATTTTTAGGGTAGCGGCAGCGCGCTCCATGTATTCATATTGGCCTGACCAAGCCACTGAATATCCGGCGGGCAATTGCAGTTGCTCGGCCACTGTTTGTTGCGCTTCCTGCACGTAAGAGCCCAAGTCACGGCCTTCAATGTCGACAAAAATCCAGCCGTTGGGGCGGGCATTTTCGGTTTTAATCATTGGCGGGCCATCTTCAACATAGACATCGGCCACGTCACTTAGGCTGAGTCGCATGCCGTTGGCTGAAACCAGTGGTAATAGTTTCATTTGCTCGACGCTGTCGCGGTAGCGCTGCGGGTAACGCACATTCACCGGATAGCGCTCTAGGCCTTCAATGGTTTGGCTTACATTCATTCCGCCTACAGCGGTAGACACCACTGCTTGTACATCGGCAATGTTGAGGCCGTAACGCGCAGCGCGTAGGCGATCAATATCCACCTTCACATAGCGCCCGCCTGCCACCCGTTCAGCATAAGCTGAAGCCGTGCCGGGAACGTCTTGTAAGATGACTTCGATTTGCTTACCAATGTCTTCGATTACCGACAGATCTTCACCGGCTATTTTTATGCCGATGGGGGTTTTAATCCCGGTGGCGAGCATGTCGATGCGGGTTTTAATCGGCATTACCCAGGCGTTGGTGAGACCGGGGAACTGAATCAAACTGTCCAGTTCTTGGCGCAGGTCTTCGCTACTTAAGCCTTCACGCCATTGAGATTTGTCTTTCAAGGTGATGAAGGTTTCGATCATGGTGAGTGGCGCAGGATCGGTGGCGCTATCGGCGCGGCCTACTTTGCCCCAGACTCGCTCTACCTCGGGTACGGTTTTGATCAGCTTATTGGTTTGTTGTAGCAACTCGCGAGCCTTACCGATGCTGATGCCCGGGTAGGTGGTGGGCATGTACATCAAATCGCCTTCATCCAAGGGCGGAATAAACTCGCTACCGATTTTGTTAACTGGGTAAATACCCACACCAATTAAGGCCACGGCAGCTAACAGCACTACTACTGGGGCTTTTAGGCTAAGTCTTAATATCGGTTTGTAGATGGCAATCAATAAGCGATTTAAGGGGTTTTTATGCTCAGCGATGACCTTACCGCGAATGAAGTAGCCCATTAGCACCGGAACCAAGGTAATCGCTAAACCAGCCGAGGCCGCCATGGCATAGGTTTTGGTAAAGGCCAACGGCGAGAACATTTTGCCTTCTTGGCCTTGCAGGGCAAATACCGGCACAAAGCTAAAGGTGATGATTAACAGCGAGAAGAACAGGGCTGGGCCTACTTCAGCAGACGCCTTGGTAATTACCTGCCAGCGGTTACTGTTGTTTAAGGGCGTGCGTTCCATGTGTTTATGCACATTTTCTATCATCACAATGGCACCATCGACCATGGCGCCAATAGCGATGGCAATGCCACCCAGCGACATGATGTTGGCGTTAATGCCTTGCCAGCGCATGATGATAAAAGCAATGATGATACCCACCGGTAGGCTCAGTAACACCACTAGCGAACTGCGAATATGGAACAAGAATGCCGCACAGACCAGAACCACTACAATAAATTCTTCTAGCAATTTATCTTGTAGGTTGTCTACCGCGCTGTCGATAAGGCCAGAGCGATCATAGGTGGTAACAATCTCTACGCCTTCTGGCAACGAGCGCTGTAAGCTCTCAAGCTTTTGCTTCACCTTGGCTATCACTTCGCGGGCGTTTTCACCGTAGCGCATTACTACCACGCCACCGGCCACTTCGCCTTCGCCATCCAGTTCACTTATGCCTCGGCGCATTTGCGGGCCTAGTTCTATCTGGGCAACTTCACCTAACAGCAAGGGGGTGCCATTAGGATTAAGTTTTAGCGGTAGCTTTTCCAAGTCTTCAATACTGGACAGATAACCGCTGGTTCTTACCATGTATTCGGCTTCACCCATTTCGATAACGCTGGCCCCAGCTTCCTGATTACCCTGTTTAATACTTTGGGTTATCGCCGACAGCGGTAGCTGATAGGTGCGCAGTTTATCGGGGTCAATTTTTACTTGGTATTGTTTTACCATGCCGCCGACAGAAGCCACTTCCGATACGCCGGGCACGGTTTGTAGTTCGTATTTTAAGAACCAGTCTTGCAGGCTACGTAGTTGGCTTAAGTCATGCCCACCGCTGCGGTCGGTGAGGGCGTAGGAAAAAATCCAGCCTACACCGGTGGCGTCTGGGCCTAACGCTGGCTTGGCGTTATCTGGCAGGTTGGGCGCCACTTGCGACAAGTATTCAAGCACCCTTGAGCGCGCCCAATACATGTCGGTACCGTCTTCAAAAATAATGTAGACGTAGGAATCACCAAAGAACGAATAGCCCCTTACGGTTTTAGCCTTTGGCACCGACAACATCGCCGTGGTGAGCGGATAGGTGACTTGGTCTTCAACTACTTGCGGCGCTTGTCCGGGATAGCTGGTTTTAATGATCACCTGTACGTCAGATAAGTCGGGGATCGCATCTACCGGGGTATTTTTTATGGTAAAAGCCCCGTAAATCACCAGCGCTAGGGTGGCCAGCAGCACCATTACGCGGTTGCTGACCGACCATTTGATAATCGTTGGTATCATTTGCCGTCTCCTGCCGCTGGGCTTTCATCGGCGTCGAGATCGAGCCAGTCTAGCTCATCGTCGTCGCTGCTCTGGCCTTGCTCGGGCATCGCCATGCTGCCGTGATCCATGGTGCTATGATCCATAGTGCTATGGTCCATACTGCCTTGGTTCATCGAGCCGTGGTCCATGGTGCTATGGTCAATACTGCCTTGGTTCATCGAGCTGTGGTCCATAGTGCTGTGATCTATGGTGCTATGGTCCATGCTGCCTTGATTCATCGAGCTATGATCCATAGTGCTATGGTCCATAGTGCTGTGGTCCATGCTGCCTTGGTTCATCGAGCTATGATCCATAGTGCTGTGATCCATGCTGCTGTGGTCCATGTTATTCACTTGGCGGTCTGGCGGGCCCATGCGACTAAAATCGGCGCTTAGGCTGGACTCAGAATCGAGTAGGAATTGCGCGCTAGTTACTACCTTATCGCCCTCGCGCAAGCCTGCTAGTATTTCAACCATGCCAGCGCTTTCGCGACCCACTTGCACTTTTACCGATTGAAATTGTCCTTCGCCTCTGTCCATCACCACTCGGCTAAAGCCTCCGCTGTAGATAACGGCTTCTCGAGGAATTTGCAGGCTGGCCTGTGGCGTTGCCGTTTGTAGTTTCACGCGAGCATACATATTGGGTTTTAGCCGTTGGTCTTGGTTAGCGAACTTAATACGAACCCGTAAGGTGCGAGTGCTGGGGTCGAGTACTGGGTAGATATAGTCCACTTCACCCTGCCATTGTTCACCAGCGAAGCTGTCTACTTGCATCAACGCTTGGTCGCCTAATTTAACCAGGCTCGCTTGCGACTCGTACAACTCGGCTATTAGCCAAATGTCTTCTAGGCTGCCCGCTTCTACTAATTGTGTGGCCGGAGAAATGTAGGCACCTTCGCGCACCCCAAGTTTTGCCACGTAACCTGATTCAGGAGCGTATAAGTCGATTAATTGGCTGACTTTTTTAGTTTTCTCAAGCTGCTTAATTTGACCAGGACTCACGCCTAATACTTGTAAGCGTAACTTGGAGGAGGCAATCAGCTGGCGATTACCCAAACGCAGAGCGTTGAGCAGATCTTCTTGGGCTTTTAATAGCTCGGGTGAATACAACGACAGTAGTTTTTGGCCTTTTTCTAAGTACTCGCCTTCGGCTTTAAGGTAGAGTTTTTCTACCCAACCGGAGACGCGACTGTTCATTTGCCATAACTTATCTTGGTTGAAACTAAGGCTGCCCACTGCTTGTAGATCGGGGGTGAAGCTGGCAAGAATCACCTGTTGGCTGCGCACCCCAAGGTTATTCACCACGTTGGGTGAGATGGTCACCGTGCCTGCAGCGGCCTTGGCGCTATTGTCTTCATATACTGGCACCAGTTCCATGCCCATTGGGGAAAGACCGGGTTTGTCGCGGCGGTAGTTGGGATCCATCGGTGCAACCCAGTACAGCGGTTGTGGTTCGCTGCTGGCGCTGGGTGCAGCTTGAGCTTGGTGATTGGCACCGCCAAGCAATGCACTGGAATTTAAGGCGTAGCCGCCAGCAAGCCCAAGCGCTAGACAAACAATACTAAGAGTAAATTTATTCATGGTGGTTCCTATTTCGCTTGGTAGTAGCGCAGGTCGGCTAGCGCTTTGTACTTAATGCTGATTAGCTGTTGGTATTCCAGAGTGAGTGCCAGTTCGTCCATATAGGCTTCAATAACACGCGCAAAGTCGTTGCTATTGGACTGATAACCTTGCAGCACTGCCGCAGTGTTTTGTTTGGCTTGTTCCAACAGGGTGTTTTGGTAGCGTTGTAGCCGCGCATGGGTATTGCTATAGCGCGCGATGGCACCATTTAATTGCCCATTCATACTATTGATTAATAAATCTTTTTCTGCGCGTTTCATGCCTTTACCACGTTGCGCTGCAATTAGGCTCTGGTCTTGGCGCTTATCGGTAAATAGCGGTACATCCATAGTGACAAAGCCACTGAGTAAATCACTGCGTCTGGAGCCATCCATTTCTTCTGCACGGCGATGCCCGTAAGCAAGCTCTAACTTAAATGCCGGTTTATAGGCCTCGTTGGCGATGGCAATTTGATTGTCTGCTACGTCGATATTTTTTTGCGCAGCTTGCACTTTGGGGTGCTGGCTTAGCAGCGAATAGTGCTGATATTGGGCCTCTAGTGCGTAGGCTTCGCTGTCTTGCCAAGAGGGTAATTCGCTAGATAATGGCTCAAAGGCTTGGACCCCTAACCAAGAGGCTAAGCGGCCACGTAATGCCTGTTCTTGTTGGGCAAAAGCAGCAATTTGCTCATCAAACTTGTTGAGTTGCAGTTCTGCTTTGATGAGGTCTTGGCTTTGTTTGTAACCTAACTCAAATTGGCTGCGCACGTAGTCGACATTTTGTTTAAACAAACTTTGATTTTGTTTAATTAACTGCTGCGCCTGATGGGCAAAGTTAATGTCGAACCAAGTATTGCGTAGCGTGCGCATCAGCTCTAGCTGGCGATTAAAGGCCAATAACTTACTTTGTTCGCCTTGGTGTTCAAAGCTTTGAGCATTTAACTGCAAGGTGTCGCCACGACTAAATTGTTGAGCTACGCCAATGCTAAATTGGGTCATTGGGTCTTGGTCAAGCGCAAAGCTGTCGGTGGGTAGGTTACCCAAGCCAAGCTTGACCATAGGGTCTGGCAGTTGCGATTTGGCCACTGCTTGCGCAGCATATTGTTGCTGCTGATTTAGATACATCTCAGCGGCAGGGTCTTGGTTTAAAGCCAAGTGTTCTGCTTCTGATAAACGCAGGGGTTGGGCAACGCTATTTAGCATAAATAACATTAACCACCCGGCTAAGAAACGGGGGATCATAATCTGTCCTCAATTGTTGATTTACGAATTTAAACTACGGGTAAATCAGCCAATGAGAGGGGGGCGGTAGAGGGACTCTTGTTGTTGTTTGGGGAATACATGCGAATAGTTAAACACTGGCGTGTCTTTGTCTAACATGTGCAGGGATAGTTGGCTAGCTAAGCCGAGTAGCATGGCGCTACAGGCGGAAAGGTCACATTGAATTTCGCATAGTTCATCGACCGAATCATCACAATTAGCTGAAGTGCTATCGCTGCTGCTGTGCATCGACATATGCTGATGCGCTGATTCTGCGGCAGCGGCATGATTCATGTGACACGCCGAGCTAGCTTGGCTTGCGCTGAGTGCATTGGGCGCTTCTGTTACGGCTAAGTGCAACTCTCCCATCGCCATTGAGGGCGTTGAGATAAGGTTGGTCATTAGCAGAAAAATCAGAAATAAAATACGCAAATGAATACACATCGGGCCAATATCGAGTTGATAGTATATTGATTACTCTTCTTAGGCAATAGCCTAATAGCTATCCTATTGTTTGATAACAGTGGTTAAGCTTTGTGTTTAGTTACCTATTAGCTTGCCAAATATAATTGGCTTGAGCGTTCCGTTAGACCCTGCTCGGCTTTTCAGGTGGTTCTTGCGTTAGGTCTATGCTGTTGGGTTTGGCTTGGGTTAAGCTACTGTTTTTCATCCGCTAAATTTAAGTTTGCTCTCCAGACTGTGGTGAGGGCGAGCTGCGCAGTGCTGTGAGTAATGGGTATGATGAGCTTTTCTGCAAAGGTAAAAAAAGAATGGTTTTTGTTAGGCATGTTGCTGGCGATTGGCTTGGCAACTGTGTCGGCAGAGCTGGGGCGCAGCGATGGTCCACTGCAACTGGATATGGTGTGCTCTTTTGGGGTGGCGGTGGTGTTTTTTTTACATGGTTTGGGCTTGTCGCCAAGTGCGCTGAAATCAGGCTTAAGCAACTGGCGTTTACATCTGTACATCCAGTCGGCCACTTTTATTGCTTACCCCTTGCTGTGGTTAATCTTTGGTGATGTGTTATTGCGTTTTATGCCGGCGGCACTGGCCTTTGGTTTTTGTTATTTATTGGTGCTGCCCAGTACCATTTCTTCGTCGGTGGCCATGACTAGTGTGGGTAAAGGTAACGTGCCCGGTGCAATATTTAATGCCTCGCTTTCCAGTATTATTGGGGTGTTTATTACGCCTTTTTTAGTTCAGTTATTTATGGGCTTAGAAGGCGTTGAGTTGAACTTGCTCGACTCGGTATTATCGATATCCAAATTGTTATTGTTGCCGATGATGGTAGGGCAGGTACTACGTCCTTACTTACTGGCGTGGGTAGAGCGCAACAAGCAAGTGGTTAATAAAGTCGATAAGCTAGTGATTATTTTGATTGTTTACAATGCCTTTTGTGACTCGATTATTAATGGTATTTGGAGTCGTTTCTCTAGCTCGTTGTTACTGAGTTCTTTGCTGCTGTGTTTAGGGGTGTTGTTTTTTATGGTGCATTTGATTCAGTGGGGGGCGAGAAAAGTCGGTTTTAGCCGTCCCGATGAAATAGCGGCGGTGTTTTGTGGCAGTAAAAAAACCTTGGCGGCAGGGGTGCCTATGGCGAAGGTGATTTTTGC